>JAYTVY010000001.1:0-5778 GCA_043743755.1 Bryobacterales bacterium
AGGAACTGGAACTGCTGGAAGAGGCCGCGGAGTCCTGCCCCACCCGCGCGATCACCGTAACTCTGTAACCCGCGGTGCATACGCCACGCCGTGAGCTAAGCTTAAAGGCAGGAGTTTTGCCTGTGACCAGAATTGGCGCTATCGCGATGGGAATCGTACTCCTCACGGCCGCGTATTACCGGACTCATTCGGCGGCCATCATGAGTGACACAGCCAAGAGCTTCCTGGCTTCGCTGACGCCCGAGCAGCGCGCGCAGGCCACCTTCCAGTTTCAAGACGAACAGCGCTTTGACTGGCACTTCATTCCCAAACCGCGCAAGGGACTCCCGCTCCGCGCGATGACGCCGTCGCAGAAGCATCTGGCGCAAGCGCTGTTGAGCGCCGGCCTGAGCCAGCGCGGGTACATCAAAGCGTCTACCATCATGAGCCTGGAAGAAGTGCTGCGCGTGATGGAGAAAGACGATGGCGAACGCCGGAATCCCGAGGGCTACTTCTTTTCCATCTTCGGCGAGCCGTCCGAGACTGGAACGTGGGGTTATCGCGTGGAAGGCCACCACGTCAGCTTGAACTTCACACTGGTAAAGGGAAAAGTAATCGGCGCGCCCACGTTTTTCGGCTCCAACCCGGCGGAAGTGCGCGAGGGGCCGCGCAAGGGACTGCGGGTGCTGGGCCGCGAGGAAGATCTGGGACGCGCCGTGATTACCTCGCTCGATCCGGGCCAGAAGAAGATCGCGATTGTCGACCAGGAAGCCTATAAGGACATAATCACGATGGCGTCCCGCAAAGCGGCGCTCGACGGACAGCCGAGCGGGCTGGCCATTTCTAAAATGAACGCGAGCCAGAAGCAATTGCTTACCGATCTGCTCGACGAATACTGCTACAACCTGCCGGAGACGCTCGCGCAGGTTCGCCTGGATCAGATCAAGAAGGCCGGCGACAATCTGTATTTCGCCTGGGCGGGGTCCCAGCAGCCGGGTGGTCCGCACTATTACCGCGTGCAGTCGCCTGCGTTCCTGATCGAGTATGACGACACGCAGAACAATGCCAACCATATCCACACCGTCTGGCGCGACTTCAACGGGGACTTCGGATTAGACTTGCTGCAGCAGCATTACCAGGCTAGCCACAAATAGCTGTGACTCATAGCCGCCGGGTGTTCCTTTCGCTTTGTTCGGGCGTCGTGGCGGCGCATGCAGCCGACCGGGGACAGCTGGCTCCTCCGGAGGTGACGCGCTATCCGGATCCGGCCACTGATTTCGAGGTCTCCCGGCTCACCGATCCCGCCGTAGAGAACTGGCTGCCAGCCGCTTCCGGCCGCCCCATTTCGCGCGGCGGCAATTTCCTGATTTACGCGAGCGCGCGATCCGGAAGCCCGCAAGCCTGGCGCATGGATCTCAAAAGCGGCCAGTCGCGCCAGATCACGCAGGCGGATGGACTGGTACCCACCTCGCTCTCGCTGATGGGCGACGAAAAGAGCATCTGCTATCTGGCCGGAAATGCGGTGTGGCAGGCCAGCCTGTCGAGCTTGAAGGCGCGCGAAGTGTATCGCACCGAATCCGAGCCGCGCCCGCCGGGAGGCGTAACATTCGCCACCACCGACGACGGACTCCACGCCGTCCTTGTGGAAACCTCGCGCAACACTTCCCGCCTGCGCTTAATCGATCTGCGCACCGGAGCCGCCACTACCGCCGCCGAATCCTCCGAGCCAATTTCCGATCCGTTGCCGCGCCCCCGCCGCGCCGGCATTCTCTACCATCGCGCCGGCCGCGACTTGTGGCTGGTCAATTTCGATGGCCAGCAGAACCGGCATTTGCGCGTAGCGCCAGGAGCGTCGGGGCAGGCGGCATGGTCGCGCGATGGGCGTACCGCGGTCTACCTCAATTTTCCGGATGAACCGCGCCAGCTCTACAAGCTCCGGGAAGTGACGCCGGATACGAATGAGGATCGCCAGTTGGCGGCCACCACCCAGTACGTTTCCTTCGGATCGAACGCCGATTCCAGCGTGTTCGTGGGCGCCAGCGGCAGCAAGGCTTCGCCTTATGTGCTGTTAATGGTGCGGTCCGTGCGGCGCGAGCTCACCTTGTGCGAGCATCGCGCCAGCGACCCCAGACTGGTATCGCCGCAGTTCTCGGCCAACAGCCATCGCGTATTTTTCCAGAGCGACCGCCACGGCAAGATGGCGATTTATTCGATTCGAGTAGAGAAGCTTGTGGAAGAAACCGAATCCTCCTGACAATGTCGCGGACATTCTGTCCGCGTCCTGCGTTATGCGTTCACTGAATTGTGAACGCGGCACGCCGGGCGAGCGTCAAGCAACGCGCGAGTGTACTCATGCTGGGGGTGCTCGAACACAATTGCCGTCGGCCCCTGCTCAACCACCTGCCCGTGATGCAGCAGCGCGATTCGGTCGCATAAGTAAGCCACGGATTCCAGGTCGTGTGAGATAAAGAGAATCGCCGTTCCCATTTCGCGATTGAGCCGCGCGAAGAGATCTAGAATCTCCATTTGCGTGATCGCGTCCAGCGCGCTGGTGGGTTCGTCGGCAATCAACAAGCGCGGCGAATGCAGGACGGCCATCGCGATCAGAACCCGTTGTCCCTGGCCGACGCTGAGCTGGCGCGGGTAACGGCCCAGAAAATCGTCGCCCGCCGGCAAGCGCACCAACTGGAAAAGCTCCTGCACGCGATGCTTCCAGCCGCCATCCTTGCGGTGCGCCTTCCAGGCTTCTTCGATTTGCGCGCCGATGCGCATCGCCGGATTGAGCGAGGCGAGCGGGCTTTGAGGGACCAGCGCAAGCTCCCGCCCGCGGACACGCCGGAACTCGCGGTTGCCGAGACGAACCAGATCGCGCCCGTCGAACCGTATTTCGCCTGTGACTCGTCCGCCTTTGTGCTGCAGCAGTCCCAGGATGGCCAGCGCCAGCGTGCTCTTGCCCGATCCGCTTTCGCCGGCCAGACCCAGGGTCTCACCTGGCTCCAGCCACAACGCGAGATCCCGGAGCGCCGACGGTTTGTTCGGATAATCCACCGTAATGCGCAGATCCAGCAGCGGCGTCATCGGGCGGCGATCCGCGGCGGGCCCAGCGACAGGCGCTCGGCGTTCCAGTAAACCGCGGGACGCACGGCCGAAGGCGACGTGTTGCGCAGCTTCGCAGACACCGCCGACAACGTGTTGGGATGCACCAGAAACAGCATCGGCGCCTCCTCCCACACGATGCGCTGCACATCGTCGAAGTACGCTTTGCGCTTCTTGGGATCCAAAGCCGCCGCTTGCGCACGCATCAGCCGGTCCATTTCGGCTTCCCAGGCCGTCGCGGGCGTCTTCTGACTCGGGTTCCAGGGATGGTTGGCGGCCGAGCTGACCCACACATTCATCTGCTCATTGGGATCGACGTGGATGTTGGCAAAGGCCATCAAGCAGGCCTCGTAATCGTAGGTGCGGGTGATGCGCTCGATGAGCGACGGGAAGTCCAGAGTGGCCACGTTCAGCCGCACGCCGATGCGCGCGAGATCCTGCTGGATCATCGCCAGCATGCGCTCATGCAGCTTATTTCCCGCGTTCGTCACCATGGAGAACTCCACGCGATGACCTTCCGAATCGGCCAGCGCGTCGCCCTGCATCTTGAATCCCGCGGCTTTCAGCCGCGCTATCGCAGCGGCTGTCGAAAATGCGTGGGGCTTCAATGCCGCATTCTGCCAGAAACGGTTGGACGGCGAAACGGGACCTGCGGCCGGACGGGCGTGGCCGCGATACACCACCGTGCAAAGATCGTCGCGGTTGATGGCTTCGGAAATAGCGCGCCGGAACGCCCCCGATTGAAACCAGCGCTGTTTGTAGGCCGGCAGCGGCGATCCCGCCGCCTGGTTGAAGAAGACCAGCTCCCAGTCGAGCGATGCGCCGGCGTCGGCTACCGACTTGGGCATCTCGGCCGCCAGGCGGTCATACATTTCAGGATCCAGCTTCTCGATGAGGTCGAGTTCGCCCCGGCGGAAGCGCAGCAGCTCGGTCTCGCGATTCTGCAGGATGTGCAAACGGACGGAGTCGACATACGGAAGCTGCTTTCCCTGCGCGTCGTGCTTCCAGTAGTTCGGATTCCTGCGCAACAGGATGTACGTGCCCGGCTTGTATTCAGCCACCGCAAAGGGTCCCAGAGCGGCCGCATCCTTCTTGGGCGAGTGCGCCGACTGGATCGCGACGCCGTCAAACAGCGTAGCCAGCGCGGCAATGGGGGCGGGGAATCGCAGCATCGCGGACGATCCGCTGCATTTGGTTTCCACATCGCCCGCCGCGGTCCGAAATTCATCGCCCGTGGGCGAGTGCAGCGAGGGATCCATCAACCGGCGCATGGTGTACGCGACGTCCTCGCAGGAGAACGGAGTGCCATCGGAGAAACGGGCATCGGTCCGCAGCGTGAAATCGATGCGCCGGCCCAATTCGGAGACTTTCCAACGCGTGGCCAGCTCCGGCTCGAGTTCTTGCGTCAGCCGATTCACGCGAATCAAGACCCCGCCGGTGAGGTAACGAATCGCTACCGAGGACTCGTCGGATACCAGGGCCGGATCGAAGGTCTTGGGCTCGGAGCGCAGGCAAAATCGCAGCTCGCCTCCGGTTTGCGCGGCCAGCAAACCGGCCAGGGCCAGCGCCGCTATCGCGGACTTCAGCATGGAACGCGGTCCTCGGTCCGCAATACGATTTGAAAACAGACCACCACCAGGAGCACGACTAGCACGGGTGCAAGCATCCAGGGCTTACCCCACAAGGCCGTGTAGTTCTCCAGTTCCCGCAGCAGGCCTCCCAGGGACGGCACCGGCTCGGAGACGCCGAGCCCCAGGAGTCCCAGGTTCGCTTCGCTCAAAATGAACACCGGCACGGAGATCCAGAACTGAGCGGCGAGTACGGGCTTGAGATTCGGGATAACGTGGGCGCGGAACAGACGCCAGCCTCCGATGCCGCCGGCGCGGGCTTGCAGAACAAACTCGGAGTCCGCGAATCCGCGGGCGCCGGCTCGAACGATGCGTGCGGGCGCCGCCCATCCGAGCACGCCCAGCAACAGAAACGTCACCAGCACCGAGACCGGCGCGCCGACGTTCAGCGGGAGCATGGCCCTTGCGGCCAGCAATAGGAAGAGCCAGGGCAGTGACAAGAATAGATCCGCCGCGGCTGCCACCGCGCGTTCGGAGCGGCCGCCCAGGTATCCCGCCAGGCCTCCCAGCAGCGCGGCCAGCAAAGTGGATAGCAGCGCGGCGGCGGGCGCGAGCAGCAGCGAGACGCGCGTGCCGTAAAGCAGCCGCGACAAGCGGTCGCGACCCAATTCGTCCGTGCCCAGAGGAAACTTCGCCGAAGGCGGGGCCGACACGGCATCGCGGAATTGTTCGGCGTAGGACGCGGGCGCTATCAGGCCGGCCAGCGCTCCGGAAGCAGCCACGGCTCCGAGCACAATCAGGGCGGCGATGCGCAGCGTCTTCACCGGGGAGCTCCAGTGGCGCGCGCCGCCAGCGCCAGATCGGCAGCGCCGTTGACGGCCAGCGTCATCAATGCAACCAGCATGGTGATGTTCACCACTACAGGCAAGTCACGGCCCAGCGCCGCTTGCCACGCCAGCTGGCCGATGCCGGGCATGTCGCAAACCACTTCGATGGGAATGGAAGCTCCAAAAGCCAGCGTGGCGGCGATGCCGGCCACGGCCGCCAGCTCGGGCGCCGCGGGACGCAGGACATGCGCGCAAACCAACCGCGCCGGCCCGATCCCCTTCGCTTGCGCCTGCAAGACGTGTGGCAA
>JAYTVY010000002.1:0-8214 GCA_043743755.1 Bryobacterales bacterium
CGAATGGCGAGCCCATCGCGAGTCTCACTGCCGGAAATCGCTTTGAGCTGGCCTCACTCGCCTCCGATGGCGATCTCGCGCTGCTGCATTCCGGCGCCGTGGTCGGCGCCACCTTGGCGCAGCGACTGGTGGCGCCCATGGAATCCCAGTTACGCAAAGCCTGTCGGAACAAGACCGACGATTGCGAAATCAGTTTGAATGGCGAACGCTGGCTGGTGCTCCCCATGCACCGCGCCTCGCTGGGCGCCGATTATCAAGTGTTCAGCTTGCGGTCGCTCGACAAAGCCGTTAGTCGTTTCGAAGCCGGATTCGCCATCACGCTGGCCGCTATCGGTCTGGGCGGGATGGCATTTGCGCTTCTGTTTGCCGTGGCCGCATCCAGCGCCGTCTCGCGCCCCCTCGGCGATCTGGTGCAGCGCCTTAGCGAAAGCGAGCTCACCGGCGAGCTCCCCTCCAACCTCCCCACCAGTTCTCCGGTTCTCGAAGTCAACCACCTGGCGGAAGCGTTCAACCGGGCCTCCGAATCCAGCCACCGTTCCGCCGCCGAACTGCGCAAGGCCAAGACCGCGGCTGAAGCCGCCAGCGTCGCCAAGAGCGAGTTTCTGGCCAACATGAGCCATGAGATCCGTACGCCCATGAACGGCGTCCTGGGAATGACCAGCTTGCTGCTCGATACTCCCCTCGATTCCGAGCAGCGGGAATATGCCGAGATGGTCCGTCATTCGGCTGAAAATCTGCTGGCCATCATCAACGACATTCTGGATTTCTCCAAGATCGAGGCCGGGAAGATGACGCTGCAAGCCAGCCCTTTCAATCTCCGCGAAATAGTGCAGGAGGTTGCTACGCTGCTTTCGGCGCAGGCCCACGCCAAGCGAATCGCAGTCCTGGTCGCTTATGACCCCGAAGCGCCCTCGGACTTCTTCGCCGATTCGGGCCGCATCCGCCAGGTGCTCACCAACCTGGCCGGCAACGCGATCAAATTCACTGAGCGCGGCCACGTTCTGATCCGCGTTTCAACCGAAAGCCGCACCAGCGACTGCGCCGTGTTGCGCATTGAGGTAGAGGATACCGGCATCGGCATCCCGGCCCCCAATGTAGAAAAGATCTTCGACAAGTTCACGCAAGGCGATGGAACTATGACGCGCCGCTATGGCGGAACCGGACTTGGCCTTGCCATCTCGCGCGAAATCGTTCGCATGATGAACGGAACCATGGGCGTTTCTAGCCGCCTCGGTGAGGGAAGTACTTTTTGGTTTACCCTCCCCCTGGTCTTTGAAGCGCCGCTGGAAGCCGAAGTGGAGGACTATTATGTCGCTGCGCCTTCTTGACGTTGCGCTACGCTCCCTGACCGTCGCGGCTCTGTCGGGGACGCTTTGGGCGCAGACCCAGGATGGCGATGTTGGAGTCGCAATGCCTTTCAGCGTCTCCGCCGGTCTGCTCAATTCGCACCGGCTCAAATCCGACGATGCCTCCGCCAGCCCCTTTGCCGCCAGCTTTCGCGCCGTCTTTAAGCCTAATGCTCAGTTCGGGGAACACTGGTTCTTCTATTCGGCGATCCAGGTAAGCTCCACTCCGTATTTCTATTACGATTCGTATGATTCCCAGCGCGCGCTGGAAGTACAACTCCTGCAAGGATTCGTGGGATACAAACGCCAGCTGGGCCAGGCCACGTTGCTGGTCAAAGCCGGACGGCTCTCCTCTGCTTTCGGCTCCTTCCCGCTGCGCTATGACGATACCGACAATCCACTGCTGGATCAGCCGCTGAGCTACAGCTACCCGGTCCAGATCCGCGCCGACCAGCTGCCTTGCAACATCGACAATCTCATCGAGCAGCGCGAGTATCGCTACCCCAGTTTCGATTGCGGCGGCGCTACGTCCGAAAGCAGTGGCGTCGTCCCCGTCACGCTCTACGGTCTTCCCGGAGTCGAGATCGACGCGGCATATCGCCGTATCGACGTCCGGCTGCAGGTTACCAACAGTTCGCCGTCCAATCCGCGGAGCATCTTATCGCGCAGCCAGCACGCGCAATGGACCGCCGGAGCCGGCTACACCCTGCGCCAGGGATTTCGCATCGGCGTCTCCGGATTTCGAGGAGCCTGGCTCGATCGCGCCACCACGCACTATATCGGAGACTACGCCGCCAGCGGCCTCGGGATTGACGCGCAATGGAATCGCGGCCGCTGGAGCACCAGCGCCGAATGGCAGCGCTTTCAATTCAACTATCCAGGTTTCCGTACCGCCCCAGCCACCACCTTCGGATACGTGGAAGCCAAAGCAGTAGTGAACCCTCGCTTGTATCTGGCCGGACGCGCCGGATTCCAGCGCTACAACCATCCCGCCGATGCCTTCGAGCGCTCTTCCATCGCCTTCCTCCCCGCCCGCGAAGTCTGGGAACTGGCCGCCGGATATCGCTTCAACCGCATGCAGCTCTTAAAAGTAGGCTACGAATGGCTCCACCCCGGAACCCGCGACAGGGTCATCGCCCTCCATTTCGTAACCAGCATCGATTCCCTCTCCAAAGCCTGGCACTAGTCTTCCTGTACGGCGGGCCCCCCGGCCCGCAGCCGGCCCCCCGGCCGGCTCCTGCGCTAAACTAATAATTTGCCCCCCCAAGAAAAACCGCGCGTATGCGCGGTCAGCTACCTCAACACCGCCCCGCTCGTCTGGGGCATGCTCTACGGCGAACAACGTGCCCTTTTCGACCTCTCCTTCGCCATCCCCTCCGAGTGCGCCGCCCGCATGGCCGATGGGCGCGCCGACATAGGCATCGTCCCTTCCATCGAACTTTCTCGCCAGAACCTCACCGTCATCCCCGGCGCCGGCATCGCCTGCCGTGGTGCCGTGCGTAGCATCCTGCTGGTTTCGAAAGTGCCGTTCTCCGCCATCCAGCGCCTTGCCGCCGATTCCAGCTCGCGCACCTCGGTCATGCTTTCCCGCGTAATCCTGGCGCGCAAATTCGATGCTCACCCGGAAGTATTCGCGCATGCGCCGGACCTTGCCGGCATGCTCCAAGCCGCCGATGCGGCCCTCATCATCGGCGATCCCGCGCTCCTCATTGACCCCGCTTCCATCCCATTTCACACCCTCGACTTGGGCGCGGAATGGCTGGATCTCACCGGTCTCCCGATGGTCTTTGCAGTGTGGGCGGCCCGCGCCGGGTTCCCGGCTCAGGACCCAGCTCCGTTCACCGATTCGCTCCGCTTCGGGCTGGCCCATCTCGACGACATTCTGCGCATGGAACAGCCGCGCCTGGGTATCTCGCCCGCGCTGGCCCACGATTACCTCACCCGCCACATCGTCAATGTGCTCGGCCCGCGAGAATATGACGGGCTCGCCCTCTTCCTGCAGTACGCTCAGCAGCTCCAGCAGCAATCTCAATCGAGGATCTTAACTGTATATCGAGGATCTTAACCCATGATGACGCGCCAGGAAGCCATCGATCTTTTCAACAGCGACGATCTCGTCGGCATAGGCATGGCCGCCGATGCGGTGCGCCGCCGCCTGCACCCGCATGGAATCGTCAGCTACATTATAGACCGCAATATCAACTACACCAACTTCTGTACCGAATACTGCAGCTTCTGCGCGTTTTACCGTCCCATGGGCCACGCCGAAGGATACGTGCACCCCAAGGAAGTGATCTTCGATAAAATCCGCGAGACCATCGAGCTCGGTGGCACCGGCGTCCTGATGCAGGGCGGACTGCACCCCGACTTCGGCGTCGAGTGGTATGAGGATCTGCTGAGTTCCATCAAGCAGCGTTTTGGCGACCGCATCTGGCTGCACTGCTTCTCCGCGCCCGAAATCGTAAACATCTCGCGCATCAGTAATTTGAGCATCCGCGACACCATCGCCCGCCTGCGCGATTCCGGCCTCCAGTCCATCCCCGGAGGCGGCGCTGAAATTCTGGACGATGAGGTTCGCCACCGCATCGCCCGCTTGAAATCGTCGGCCCAGGATTGGATCGACGTCCACCGCGCCGCGCATTCGCTCGGAATGCGCACCACCGCCACCATGATGTTCGGCTGCGGCGAGACCCACGAGCAGCGCATGAATCACTTCGACATCGTGCGCAATATTCAGGAAGAGACCGGCGGATTTACGGCCTTCATCCCGTGGACCTTCCAGCGCGATAACACCTCGCTCGGCCGGTTCATCAAAGAAGAAGCCACCGCCGTCGAATATCTGAAGACGCTGGCGGTTTCGCGCCTGTATCTGCAAAATATCCTGAATATCCAGTCGTCCTGGGTCACGCCGGGATTGAAGACCTGCCAGATAGGCCTCCGCTTCGGAGGCAACGACGTGGGCAGCATCATGATCGAGGAGAACGTCGTTTCCGCCGCCGGCGCTCACCACCAGGCCAGCGAGGAAGAGCTGCGCCGCATGATCCGCGACGCCGGCTTCGTCCCCAAACAACGCGACACCCTTTATCGCACCTACTTCTTGAATTAGGGGCAGGCCCGCCTAAGCCGCCACCTGCGCCGGCATCTCCTTCACAATCTGTGCCAGAAAAGCCTTCGCGTCGCCGAAAAGCATCAGCGTCTTGTCCATGTAATACAGCTCATTGTCGATGCCGGCGAACCCCGGACTCATACTGCGCTTAATCACCATCACCGTATGCGCCTTGTCCACATCCAGAATGGGCATCCCGTATATGGGGCTCTCCTTGTCATGCCGCGCGGCGGGATTCACCACATCGTTGGCGCCGATCACCAGTGCGACATCGGTCTCGCTGAACTCGGGGTTGATGTCGTCCATCTCGTAAAGCCGGTCGTAAGGAATATCGGCCTCGGCCAGCAGTACGTTCATGTGACCCGGCATGCGCCCGGCCACGGGATGAATCGCAAAACGCACATCCGTGCCATTTCGCACCAGCAGATCGGTCAGCTCGCGCAGCTTATGCTGAGCCTGCGCCACGGCCATTCCATATCCCGGCACGATAACCACACTGCGGGCCGTCGCCAGAATCGCCGCCGAGTCCTCGGGCGTGGCGCTGTGCACCGGACGCGCCGCGCCTCTTTCCACGCTGGTGGTCTGCACGGAACCGAAGGCGCCGAACAGCACATTGGTGAATGACCGGTTCATGGCCTTGCACATGATCACCGATAGAATCAGCCCAGAGGCCGCGTTCAACGCGCCGGCGATCACCAGCAGCTTGTTGTCCAGCGCCAGGCCCATGCACGCAGCCGCCAGTCCGGCGTAGCAGTTGAGCAGCGCGATGACCGTCGGCATGTCGCCCGCCCCGATGGGCAAAATCAGTAGCACGCCGAACAGCAGCGACATTCCGATGAATACCGGAAACGCCCACGCAGGAGCGCCGCCCATGATCAGCCATCCGCCCAGACCGATCGCCGCCGCCAGCAGCGCGAGATTGAAGAAGTTTTGACCCGGCCATACCACCGGGCGCGTCGGCACCAGTTCCTGCAGCTTTCCAAACGCCACCACGCTCGCTGTAGCCGTGAGATAACCCAGCAGCGTTTCCGCCACCAGGGCCAGCGCGATGAAAGACGACAGCGGGATGCCGCCATGGATATACCGGTAATATTCCGCCGTTCCCACCAGCGCCGCGGCGGTCGCGCCGAATGCGTGTGACAGCGCCGTCAGCTGCGGCACCGCCGTCATGGGCATCAAGTGGGCCAGCGGCGCGCCGATAGCGGATCCCACCACGATCGCAATCAGAATCCACTCCAGGTTGACGATCTCGTGCCGCATCAGCGTTCCCACCACCGCCAGCAGCATGCCGATCTCGCCCGCGTGTACGCCGCGGCGCGCCGTTGTGGGCGAACTGAGCCACTTGATCGATGCGATGATCAAAGCTGCGGCTGCGATGTACGCGTATTGCCAGATTCCGCCCGTCATGCCGCCTTCCCCTTGCCCGGCTCGCGCTTGCGAAACATCTTTAACATGCGATCCGTAATCAGGAATCCGCTGACGATGTTAATCGTGGCGAAAGTCACCGCGATACAACCAAGCACCCGGCTCAGCATCGGCGCGGGACCGGACCCTGCGATCACAATTGCGCCCACCACCGAAATGGCGGAGATTGCGTTCGTCAGCGACATCAGCGGCGTGTGCAGTAAAGGCGACACGCGATGCACCAGCTCCAGGCCCAGGCAGCCGGCCAGGAGGAAGACATAAATACTCAGTTCGACATCCGTGGTCATTCGTACTCTTTCTTTGGGGGGGTGTACAACTTCAACCATACCGCGCGATCCGCCGCCGGTCCAAGTGGCATCATGAGAAGTATGGAGCCGCCCAGCAGCAGACTCACGGCCTTACGCAACGGCTTGTTGCGCCTGCACAAGACTCTCTTGGATTCCGAGCAGTCGTATTATGAGCGCGACGTCCAACGCATCGCCACCCGCGGCGAGCTGCTCGGCCTGGTATTGAATGACCCATGGTTCGCGTACCTGCATGAGCTGTCCGAGCTGGTGGTTCTGATCGATGAAACCGTGGATTCAAAAGAGGGCGTTAGCGAGGAGGACGCCGCCCGCTTGATCGCCCAGTCCCGGGACTTGCTCACTCCGGCGGAACAGGGAACGGGCTTCCGAAAGCAATATTTCGAGGCTCTGCAGCGGGATCCCGATGTAGTCATCGCCCATGGCGAGATGATGCGCGTACTGACGGCCCTGGGATAGACGCAGCATGCCCCCACAAAGCATTGATCAAGTCCTGCAAGCCCTGGACGCGATCATAGCCCAGGCCTCGCGAGAGCAAAGCCGTCTCGGCTATTTTGCGTCCCTGTACCGGCGAGTAACCCAAGCCGTCCAAGATGGCGTCGCGCAAGGGCGCTTCCAAAACGCAGCGCTCATGGAAACCCTGGACGTAGTCTTCGCCAGCCGCTATCTGGACGCTCTGGACCAGTTTCATGCCGGCGCCCGGCCCACCTTGAGCTGGCGAGTGGCCTTCGCTGCCGCGTCAGACAGCGGTCCGCTGGTTCTGCAGCAACTACTGGTGGGAATGAATGCCCACATTAACCTGGACCTCGGGATCGCTGCGGCCGAGGTCGCCCCCGGAGCTCAAATCCTGACCCTTCGTGCTGACTTCTTCCAGATCAACCAGGTGCTCGCCGAACAGGTGAGCGCGGTCGAAGAGGAACTGGGCCAGATCTCGCCCATGCTCTCTCTGCTTGAAAATCTGGACCTGCGGACTGCCACTCAAATTATCAATTTCAACATCGATGCCGCCCGGGATGCGGCTTGGGCTTTCGCGCTCCGAATGGCGGTTATACCCAGCTCCCTGGCGCCGGCCGCCATAGCCGCCCAGGATGCCGCCACCGCGCTGTTCGGGCGATCCCTGGTGCATCCCGGCCCGGTAATCGAACTCAAGCTGGCTCCCGTCCGGCTGCCTGAAAGCAATGACATACGCCGAAACATCGAAGTCCTGGCAGGGGCCCCCTTGGCGGGCGCGGCGAAGGTTGGCTCTTCATGAAGTTCCTGTAACCCCGCCTCGCCGGGCAACATCATTAACTTAGTTCCTCAAAATTCCAACTTGGTGGCGAGTGTGCGTATGGGCTCAACTGGCTGCCTGAAAGTCCTTATTAATGAAGTGGTTAACTCTCACCGCCCCAGCTACGCTTGTAACCGGGATCTTCTTGAGCTTCCTGATTCCCTCAGAAGCTCCGCTCCCTTCCTTGTCATTTCATTTTAAGGTTGCAACCCCGGCCTTACGGCTGAACGACGTGATCCAGGCCGCTTCCCGCAAGCATGGAATCAGCGCCTCTTTCATCAAGAGCATCATCGCCGCCGAGTCTGGATTTTCGCCTGCCGTCGTGTCCCCCAAAGGCGCCATCGGACTCATGCAACTAATGCCCGCTACCGCTCGCGAATACGGAGCGGATCCCCGAATCCCGGAGCAGAACGTAGAAGCCGGCGCGCATTACTTGAGCTGGCTGATGAACCGCTATAAGGGCAAGCGCGATTCGCTGCAGCACGCCATCGCAGCCTATAATGCCGGGCCAGGAAACGTGGCGCGTTATCACGGAATTCCACCCTTCCGCGAGACCCGCGCATACGTCGCCCGCGTGCTTCGCTTCATGAAGCGCTACCAGTCCGAAGGTATGGACGGCTAACTCTCAGTTTGAGCGATCATCGTTAGAGATGGCCGCGCCCGCAGACATCCCCCCTCAAAACGTCCAGGCCGCGTGCTGCATCGCGGGCGGCGGGCCTGCTGGGATAATGCTTGGCTTTCTGCTCGCGCGCGCCGGAGTGGAAA
>JAYTVY010000003.1:0-5626 GCA_043743755.1 Bryobacterales bacterium
TCGCGGACCTCTCACCCTAACATGACCTCCTCATTCCGCCGCCTCAAACAGGACATTTCTATTTGGCAGCGATTAGGACATTTCTATTTGGCGTTGACAGTAACGCAATTTACGAAGGCAGCTACCGCCGAAGTGTGTCCGTATGCACGCGCCCGCTCAGCGCGACTCGCGACCGCTTTCGAAGCCCTCGAATGCATCGCTGACAATGCCTTCGATTGTGGCCACTTCATCGGCCCGCAGTTTTTTGAACTCGCCGGCGCGGCGCTTTTTTGCCAGCATCCCCTGGTTTTGACGGATGTACATGACCAGGTTTTCGGCCACCCTGTCCGGCATCTCCACCGCGTCCATAATGCGCCGGATGGCTTTGTCGTGCCGGCGCAGATAGTCGATCTCGCGAGGTAGATCGTGCTCCACCGTCCGTGCAACACAGGCGAATAGAAACTCGGCCGCGCCGGTGCAATCGAAATAGCGGTACAGGTCGGCCGTTTCATTACGGACCTCCACATTCAGGTTCCGCGTGGGACGCCATTCAATGAAAGGCATCAGCGGACCGGAATCGGCCTCCAGCGTGGCACGGTAATCGTCGATGCGATCTAGCATCACGGAGGAAACCGGAAACACCATGCCCACCGGCGTGAACTTCCGCTCGGCCAGAACATGATGGATCAGGCATCGGTGCAAACGCCCGTTGCCATCCTCGAAGGGATGCACATAAACGAAGCCAAAAGCGGTTGCGGCTGCCTGCAGCACCGGATTGATCCCGTCGCCGCGCATGCGCTCGTTCGCTCCCAGCAGTCCGGTCATCAGACCGTTGAGGTCCGCGGGACGCGCCCCGATGAATTCCGGGAGCGGATTGCCTTCATGATCTCGCTCGCCCAGGAACACGCCCTCGCTGCGCAGGCCGGCGCGGACAAAGCGCGTGTCCTCAATCAGGACGCCATGCAGACGGATGATTTCATCCATCGAAAGCCGGTTCTTCCCGGCTTGCAATACCGCGCGGCCCCAGCGTTCCAGGCGATTGCGCGGCGGCCGCTCGCCCTCAATCTCGAAGCTGGCTTGGCTATCGGCCAGCAGCAGGAAACTGGCGGCGCGCGACAGCAAATGGGCGCCGGTGCGGCCCACGGTTTCACGGGCCTTCGCGGCCAGATCGAGCCGCACGAAATTCTCCAGCGCATCGCTGCGCCGTACAATCGGACAGTACTCGCCATTGCCCAACAGGTTGTCCCGCACCCGATGGCGCTTGGAAAGCCGCGGCTTCCCCGTGAAATACGCTTTGGGATCCAGAAGATCGATCGCCGCCACGCGCGGTGCGTCCTTCACCGCCAGCTTGCGGCCCAGCAGGATTTCGTACAGATACCAGGCGCGCCGCGGAAGACTGCCAGTGGTGGCTCCCCGGACCATGGCCTCCATCTCGCCCTTGGGCACGGCCGCGAAAGCCCGCTTCAGGATCAGCAGATCGATGGTTTCGTGGCGCAGAGCAAAAAGCAAATGATCGGGAAAGCGGTCGCCGGGCCAATACCGTTTGTCAAAAACGTTCCAGTCCCCGTCTTCCCTGCGGCTACCGCCAACGAATTGGCCGGAGACACAGCTTGGCCGCCGAACCGGCGCGGCAATAGCCAGCGCCTGCACCAGCGCCGCCCAGCCGGCCAATCTTGCGCCGGCCGGGACTGTCTTTTCCTGAAAGATCGCTACTAACCCCGTCTTAAGTCGAAAACGCTTCATGTCAATCGAAAACCACCTCAATGCGCGGTTGTCTATCGAATTCCACGATATCATTCTTTGCCTCGAAAATCAACGATCCCCATCGAAAACAGCCTTATTTCTCAACCTCCCATCGAAAACAGCCCCACTCAGCCCCTCACCTGCTACAACGGTAGATATGGTCACTATCGACGGGTCCCGGTTGACCCTGGAAGAAGTCCAGCGCGTAGCACGACAAAACGAAGCCGTCGAAATCGCGCAAGATGCTATTCAGCGCATGGAGTATTCCCGAGCCGTGGTGGAGCGTCTTGCCGATGGCGACGCAGCGGTCTATGGCGTGAATACAGGCGTCGGATTGCTGGCCGACGTTCGAATAGCTCCCGGCGATCTGGAGCAATTGCAGCGCAACGTGATGCGCTCGCATGCCTGTGGAGTGGGTCCTCCCTTGTGCCGAGCCGAAGTGCGCGCCATGATGCTGATCCGCGCCAATGTGCTCGCCAAAGGATATTCGGGCATCCGTCCGCTGATCGCGCAGCGGTTGTGCGAGCTGCTGAATCGCAGAGTGACACCCGTGGTCCCCTCGCAAGGCAGCGTGGGCGCCAGTGGCGATCTCGCACCGCTGGCCCACATCGCGCTGGTGCTGATCGGCGAGGGCGAAGCCGAGCATGCGGGCGCGGTTCATCCCTCCGCGGAAGCCCTGCGCCGCGCGAGCATTGAACCCATTACACTGCTTTCCAAGGAGGGCCTGTCGCTCTTGAACGGAACACAGGCGATGCTGGCCGTCGGCTGCCTGGAGTTGTGCGATGCCGAAGTGCTGGCCGATGCAGCCGACCTCATCTGCGCCATGACGCTGGACGGTTTGCGCGGCACCCCGCGCGCCTTCGATCCACGCCTGCACGCCGTGCGCCCCCATCCCGGTCAAATGAAGAGCGCGGCGAATCTCGCAGCCCTGCTCGAGGGCAGCGAGATTCGCCAGTCTCACATCACCTGCCTCCGCGTGCAAGATGCCTATTCATTGCGATGCGCGCCGCAGGTGCACGGCGCTGTTCGCGACGTCCAGCAGAGCGCCCGCCGCGTATTCGAAATCGAGTTGAATTCGGTCACCGATAACCCTCTCGTCATCGGCGAAGAAATCTTCTCGGGTGGCAACTTCCACGGCGAACCCCTCGCTCTACAGCTGGATTCGCTGGCCGTCGCGATGACCGTGCTCGCGGGAATCTCCGAGCGCCGCATTGACCGCCTGGTGAATCCCGCGCTCAATGAAGGGCTCCCTCCATTCCTCGCCAACCACGCCGGCCTGGAATCCGGATTCATGATGGTGCAAGTAACCGCTGCGGCGCTGGTAGCCGAAAACCGCGTGCTCTCTCACCCCGCGTCTACGGGATCCATCACTACCAGCGGCAACAAGGAAGACTTCGTCAGCATGGGCATGACCTCGGCGCTAAAGTTCAAACAAATAATGTCCAACACCCGCCGCGTACTAGCCATCGAGATGCTAACGGCCGCCCGCGCCCTCGACTGCCTCCGTCCCCTCCGCTCCAGCCCCGCAATCGAAAAGATCCGCCAGGATCTGTCAGCCATCAGCCCCCCGTGGAGCGCCGACCGCCCCCTTTCCCCCGACATTGAAAAAGTCGCGGAGTGGATCGCTACTCCGCGATATACACATTGAAATTCGTCACCTTCCGATACCCCATCCTCGAGTACAGACTGAACCCCGACGAGGTCGACTGCAGCACTGTCGTCTCAATTCCCGTCTTCGCCTTGACCAGCTCAAGCACCGCCCGCACGATCACTTCCCCGTATCCCCGATTTCGCCACCCCGGCAAGGTGGCCACCGAATACAGCCCCACGGCATCCGCTGCCACCACTACCGCGGCCGACGCCACTGGCTCGCCGGCGCTGTATCCGATGTATCCGCGAAAGCTCCCGTTCCACGCGCGCTCGGACGCATACACCGCGTGGCACACCGGAAACGGGATCTCGAAGGCCGCCGACGTAATATGAGCGAATGCATCGCGCGCCGGCTGATCCCCCACCGTTCGCACATCCAGCGCGGGCAGCCTCCGCACCGGCGCGCGCAGTTTGTCCGCGTACATGCCCGGCGCCGATGTCAGAGGCCGCAGTCCGAACCGGGCGAATACATTTCCGGCTTCGCGGCGCAGCGGCGCTTCGAGAAAGTGATCGCAGACCCACCACGTCCAGCGGATCTTGCGCGTCCGAAAGTGCCCCGCCGGGACTTCGACGCGATGCCGCAACAGGTTGCCGTCTCCGCCCACCGGCTCGGCCAGCAGCGCCGCGTTGAAGGCCGCATAATCCAGTCCCGAATAAATCACCGAAAGCCCTGGCAAGTCCAGCACCTCGCCGGCCGGACGTGCGTTTCCGAAGAAGCGCATAGCCTCCAGCAAGTTCTTCGCAACTGCCCGGACTTCGGGTTCCGGCATGGTGGGATTAAAGCAAAGTCAGCGGGTCAACGTCAATGATGAGAGCAGTGGACCGCCATTTTTGCTCCAGCGCGTACCGCCGCAGCCCCTGTAAAGTCTCATTCAGCCGCTTGCGGTCCACCGCCTTGATCAGCAGCTGGTAGCGAAACTCGTTCTTCAGCCGCGGCACCGGGGCTTCAGCGGGGCCGAGCACTTTGATTCCTTCAGGTGCAGGATCCAGAAAGCGTCCCAGCTCCGTGCTCATGCGCAGCGCTTCTTCCTGCTTCTCACTGTGAACCATGATATTGGCCAGCGCGCTGAACGGCGGATACCGCAGCGAGCGCCGGAACCGCAGTTCCTTTTCGTAGAATCCTTGATAGTCCTGGCGCGACGCGTAGCGAATCGCGTAGTGCTCGGGCTCAATGGTCTGTATCAGAACGATGCCCGGCAGATTGCCGCGACCGGCGCGCCCAGCGGCTTGTGTCAGCAGTTGAAACGTTCGTTCGGCTGCGCGGAAATCCGGGAGACCGAGCCCGATATCCGCGTTGACCACGCCCACCAGCGTGACGTTATGAATGTCGTGCCCCTTGGCGATCATCTGAGTGCCCACCAGAATGTCGTAGTGACCCTCGCGGAAACTCTGCAGGATGGTTTCAAAGCGCCGCTTGCCGCTCACCGTGTCCCGATCCATGCGCGCGATACGCGCGGCGGGGAACGCTTGATGCAGCTCCTCCTCCAGCCGTTCCGATCCGACGCCGAGAAACTGCAGATGGTCGCTGCCGCATTTGGGGCAGACCTTGGGAACTTTCTGGGCGTAATTGCAGTAGTGGCAGAGCAGCCGGCGGTCGCGGCGATGGTAGGTCAGCGTGACTGAACAGTTGATGCACTCTACGCGATGCCCGCAAGCGCGGCACGCGACGAAACTGGAGAAGCCGCGGCGGTTAAGCAACAGCATGGTCTGCTCGCCGCTTTCGAGCCGCTTCGTGACAGCGTCGATCAATCGCCGCGAGAACGTTGCTTGCTTGCGTGTTTCCAGGAATTCCTGGCGCATGTCGATTACTTCGACGTCTGGAATGGGCCGCTGCTCGATGCGCTCCGGCAGCTCCAGCAGCGTGTACTTGCCGCGATCGACGTTATAGCGTGTTTCGAGACTTGGTGTGGCGGAGCCGAGAACTACGATGGCGCCCGCCTGCTGCGCGCGCACTACGGCTACGTCACGGCCGTTGTAGCGCGGCGTGTCCTGCTGTTTGTAGCTATGGTCATGTTCTTCGTCGATCACCACCAGCCCTAGATCGCGCACCGGAGCGAAGACGCCCGAGCGCGTCCCCACCACCACGCGCGCCGCCCCAGAACGAATGCGCCGCCATTGCTCGGCTCGCTCGGTATCCTGAAAAGCCGAGTGCAGGATAGCCACGCTGTCGCCAAAGCGCCCGAAGAACTGTCCCGCGACTCCGGGAGTTAGCGCAATTTCAGGGACCAGCAGCAGCGCGGAGCGTCCCAGCGCG
>JAYTVY010000004.1:0-9402 GCA_043743755.1 Bryobacterales bacterium
CGCGTCCGTAACGCCGCCGCCGGCCCGCAAGGCATCTGTGGCTTCGGAAATCACCGGATCGGCGATCACGTCGCCCGCCATTTCCCACAGCGTGATAAAGCGATCCACGGCGGTTGGAAAACTGACCTGGAACACGCCGTGATTGCTGGTAGTGCGCGGCGGTTTGTAATCCAGATTGAACGGACCGTTGTAGCCGTGGCCGCGCAATAGCACCAGCACGTTCAGCCAGTCCAGCGGATTCACCAGCCCGACCGCGATATCGACGTCATGTTTCAGACGGTAGCCGTCGTTGATGTCGAAGTGAAACAGCTTTCCTGCCAGTAACGCGCGCGCCAGTGCCGCTCTCGGCGCACCGCCCCACATCAGCTCGTGCAAATATTCCGGATTCACGCCCACCATTTCCGGATGCGTCAACAGCCCGGACGCGATAAACCCGAGCATGGCGTCGGTAGTGGGCAGCAGAATCTCGGCCTGGGGCTCGAACGGCTTGGCCTCGAGACAATGCTTCAGCGTCGGGCGTCCCAGTTTGGCGGCAATGGCGATGTCGGCGTCGCAAGCCGCGTTTAACCCCTCGGCGTACCAGCGCAGCGTCTGCGTCTCATCCACCGCGCCCTGCGTATAATAACCCAGCGACCCGGGCCAGTACACCGCGAATTGCGCTTCCAGCTCGTGACCGATCGCCACGGTGTTGGTCAAGCGGGACGCCGCATACTCGCGCACTTCCGGTGCTTCGGCCGCCGGACTGGCCGCCCACACCGCATGAAAAAATGTTTCGGTGGTCACCATGGAGCACGCGACGCCATTCTCTTTCAACGCCGACCGGATTTCATTGACGATGCGCGCCTGCTCGTCGGTGCGCAGTGCTTCAGTGGGAATGACATCGGTATCGTGCGTGGCCCAGTAGCCAATGCCCATGCGCCCGTATTCTCGAATCACGTCCTGGAAACTCATCGGCTGGCGAGTCGGCGCGTGAAACAACGCTTGGCCCTCGTAGGCGGCCGCCCACTGGGGACCGGTAAGGTAGTATTTGCGCCGGATTTCGGGCGTATAAGCGCCGCCGCAGGCTTGCATCAGTCGATCCACAAGAGAGCGTTGTTGGTCGGGCGGAATGGGTTTCATAGGCAACCAGCCATGATACACTGCCGGCGCGCAATTGGGAGTCTCTCGCGATTATCGTTCTGACGGGCGCGCGAACTGCACATTGACCGGCGAGGGGACTCGCACCGGGCCTCCCGTCGGAATCAACGTGCCGGCATGCACGCGGAACACCACCACGGAATCCGATTTTTGATTGGCGGCGAGCAGCCAGCGGCCATCTGGAGACAAGGCGAAACCCCGCGGAATCTTTCCCCGCGTCGAGACGTGCGCCGCTACCGATGGAGCGCCGCGCCCGGTAGCGAAAACAGCGATACTGTCATGGCCTCGATTTGACGCGTAAAGCCATTCTCCGGCAGCCGAGAGTTCGGCTCCGCTGCTCGATCCCTTAAAGTCTTTGGGAAGGGTCGAGACCGTAGCCGTCTCGGTTAGAACCCCGCGCGTCCCATCCCAGTAGAAGGACGTAATACTGGAATCAAGTTCGTTCAACACGTATGCAAAGTGTCCGGCATGGTCAAAAGCAAAATGCCGCGGGCCCGCACCCGCGTGAACCTGAGTGTAAGGAGGCTGATTCGGCGTCAACGACCCCGCGTCCGGATCGAAACGATACACCAAGACCCGGTCCAACCCCAGATCCACCGCGAGTACAAATCGATTGTCCGGCGAAGTCCCAATCCAGTGCGCGTGCGGTCCTTGTTGCCGTTCCTGGTTGACGCTGGAACCGCTGTGTTGGATAAATGCCGATGCCTCGCGCAGCCGTCCATCGGCGGCAACCGGCAGCACAGCGATGCTGCCCGACCCGTAGTTAGCAACCAGCACATTCTTGCCCGAAGGATCCACCGTAAGGTGGCAAGGCCCGCTCCCTCGCGCTGAGACCTGGTTGAGAATTGCCAGGCGTCCGCTGGATGAATCGATTGCGAATGCCCGTACCATCCCGGAATCCGTCTCGGCCACCGCGTAGAGAAAACGGCCGTTGGGATGAACAGCCAGAAAGGACGGGTTAGGCGATTCGGCGGCCAGCGTGGGCGGGCTCAAGCGTCCAGTCTTGGAATCGAAGCGCGCTACGTAAATTCCCTTGCTTTCCGCCCCTGTATACGTTCCAAACCAGACCAAGTCGGCCGGCCGTGCGCTCAGCGCGGCCAGCATCACCAGCAGCAAACGCTTCACTCGGGCACCGTTGTCAGATCGTAGCCGTGATCGGTAATCTGGGGGAACAGCACTTCGGCTTCATGCCCGTGCATTTTAAAGATCTGGCGGATCAAGTCGCAGACCGTCTCGAATCCTTTTTCGTAAAAGACCAGAATCGACGGACCCGCGCCGCTCAAGACGCATCCCAGCAAGCCGGGGGCGCGCACGCGGACAATCTCATCGAGTCCAGGAACCAGCGCGGCGCGGTAGGGCTGATGCAGCCGGTCTTCGAAGGCGGCCGGGAACGCGCTGGTAGTCCCCGTGGCCAACGCGGCAATCAGCAGCGCGGATCGCTGGACGTTGAATACCGCATCCTCGCGCGAATAGCAGTCCGGCAGAGCCGCGCGCGCCTCGCTGGTGGGTACCACGAAATCGGGTACAACCACGGCGATTCCATACCGCGCCGGCAGTTCCAGGCGCACGGCGCGAGCCACTCCGCCTGAATCCATGGCGCTGGCGACAATGGAACCCAGCACGCACGCGGCTACATTGTCCGGATGCCCTTCGATGCGCGCGGCTTCGTCCAGAATGCGCAGCGGTTTCCAGTGCAGCCTCAAAAGCTGATCGGCAATTACGACGCCGGCGGTGAGTGCCGCGGCGCTGGACCCGAGGCCTTTGCCGATGGGAATGTCGTTATCGATCTCCAGATCCACCGGCGGCAGCGGTGCGCCAACGTCGGCCGCCACGGCCAGCGCCGTTTGCCAGATGAGATTATCTTCACCAGTGGAAATGCAATCCGCATCGCGGCCCAGTGCGCGGATGGCCAGCCGCTCGGCGCGCGTGAAGCGGCACTCCAGATAAATTCCCAGCGCCAGAGCCAGGGCATCGAATCCGGGACCCAGATTGGCGCTGGAGGCGGGGACACGCAGCTTGTAGCGGGTGTTTGGCATGGGCAATGCGAATCAGGAGTGCGTGATCGAAACCGGACGGCCTTCCCTGCAGGATCGATATACCGCCAGCACCACTTCGATGGCTCGATAGCCGTCCTCGCCCGACGATACCTGCCGGCGGCCAGTGCGGATCGCATCCCCGAAATCCAGAAACTGGCGCTCGAACGGAGCCAGCGAAATGGCCATCGGATCGGATGCGCCAGATGCCACGTCGCGATCGAGCGGCGCCTGGTCGCCGGCGTCATTCTCCACGTCCCATGTGGTCAGCTTGTCGCCCGAGATCACCGCCGTACCCTTCGTGCCGTGGATTTCGATGCGCTCGGTATAGCCGGGCCAGAACGAAGTAGATGCCTGAATCACACCGTTCGCGCCCGTGCCGTATTTCAGCAGCGCCGAGACCACATCCTCCGATTCAATACGGTGCAGCGCGCCCACCTGCCAGTAGCCGAAGACTTCGGTGACGTTTCCGATCAGCCACAACAGCACGTCCACTTGATGCACGGCCTGATTGATCAGCGCGCCGCCGCCTTCAGTGGTCCAGCTTCCCTTGATGGGCCGCGAATAATAGGCATCGGACCGGAACCACTTCACATACGCGTCTGCCTGCAGAATCTTCCCCAGACGTCCGGCGTCCAGGGCCTTGCGCAGGAATTGGGTGGAGTCGTCAAAGCGGTGCTGGCTCACCACTCCCAGCAGGATTCCCGCATCGCGGGCGGTATCCAGCATGGCGCGGGCAGTTTCCAGGTTGGTCGAGATCGGCTTCTGCACTTGCACGTGCTTGCCCGCCTCGGCGCAGATTTTCAGCGGATCCAGGCGAAAATCGGGAAAAGTGCAGACGTCCACATAGTCGATTTGGGGATGCCGGCACAGGTCTTGATAGGTGGGCACAAACTCGCAATCGTACTTGCGGGCGAACGCGCGGCCGCTCTCGGCATTGATATCGGTGCAGACCATCAGCTCATAACCGATGTTGCGGTACGCCTGGGCGTGCTTGTGAGAAATGGCTCCCGTGCCGATGATACCGATTCGCATCTAAAGGGTTATTGTACGAGACCATTGCTTCCCCCGCACACCGCTACTTCCAGGCCGAGTTCCTGGAACAGCGCGGCCTTTACCGCCAGCGCGCGATTGGCCGCTTCGCCGGACGGCGCGTAGACTACCTGGATGTGGTTCGCTTTGTGGCGCGCCATCATCTGGTCGCGTGAAATCCCATACGTCACTGCGTGCATAATGGGCCATTGCGGCGTAGTCGTCTTCCAGCGCCGCTCGGTTTCTTCTCTGGGCAGCTCGCGCACGGCGGCGCGTCCGATGTCGGCTTTGAGAACGCCGTGATCCACGAAAATGCGGCTCCAGACGATCTCGCCGGGCTTGCTCACGCCCTTCAGCGTGCCGCCGCCCAGGCGGAAGTACATCGGCGGCTGGCGCTGGCTCACGGTTCCGGCATAGCCTCCTATGAAATGGCTGGGGGGCGCCGCGCCGCTGATTTCGAACACCCACACGAACTCGCCGCCATAATCCTCGCCGTAGCGGACATCGTGCAGCGTGGTTTCGGGATCGTATCCCAGGCGCGTCCAGATTCGATTTGTCAGCAGTGCGTCGAGTCCCGCGCATTCATCCACTTCATTGAAGTGCGGTAGCGCGCGACCAGCGTACAGTTCGCGGCCGTCGCGCCCCCAGACCGGCGGGCGATCCACGTTATTCAACAGG
The DNA here is from genome assembly GCA_043743755.1 of Bryobacterales bacterium. Classification (GTDB taxonomy): domain Bacteria; phylum Acidobacteriota; class Terriglobia; order Bryobacterales; family Bryobacteraceae; genus JALYHQ01. Next base: position 4,881 of record JAYTVY010000004.1, read on the forward strand.
CCCTCGGCCAGATCGGAGGCCGGCGCGAGATCTTTCAAGCCTTGCTGGTATTGAATGCCGATTGCGTCGCAGCCGAATTCATCGGCGATTCGCAAAGCGGCGATATACATCTTGCACTGGTTCAGGATCTGATCGTCGGTCAGATCGGATTCCGGATTAGGCCCAGTCAGGAAACGCAATCCCCGCTGATCCAGCCAGAGTCGAACGGCGCGGGCCTCGTCATCGGATGTCCGCATCATTTCAGCGAACAAAGCCGACTGGCTTAACCGTTCCTTGAACACGCCGGTGGGATGCAGCAGCTCATCCGGAATAATCGCGTTGTACATCCCCATGCAGCCTTCATCGAATACGCCGAGTATGGCCTTGTCGCGCCGCAGGGTCTGCGCCAGATCGCGCGCCAGGGCGACCGCTTCGGCAGGGAGACGAAGCTCGGCCAGGGGGCGGACATGCGACGTGTCATGCACCACGGTTTCGCCGCGCAGCCAGCGCCGCAAATTCGAACGAAAGAAGTCGTCGTGAAAATCGGCGCTCCACAAAGTGGAGTACTTCACTCCCGCCTTAGTCAGGGATCCGTTCAGATTGAGCATACCTACCAGACCGGGCCATTCGCCGCTCCAGTTGGCCACCGTGAGGATCGGTCCCGTGTGCATGTAAAGTCCATGCAATATGTGATGGCTGTATTGCCACACCGCTTCCACCACCACCAGCGGCGCATTCGGCGGAATCTCGCGGAACACTTCCATGCCGCGCTTCTGGCTGTCTATGAATCCGTGGCCCTTCGCCGCATCGAACGAGTGGCCGCGCCGGACCTCGCTTCCGGCTTCTCGTATCGCCGCCGTCACGCTCGCTTCCACGCGTTCCTGGGCGGGCCAGCACTTCTGGTTCGCCGCCAAACGCAGGTCGCCGTTAGCGATCAAGATAACCGGTTCAGCCATCTTCAACGGTTTATTGTGCCATAAGTTTCGCGCGTGCTAGAATCGTGCGCATCCATGGCAGTTACCGCCGATGCACTGCGCACTCATTTGGATTACACCTCTTTCGCCAGCCGCCGGCTGGTGGAGGCCGCGGCAAACCTTTCTCCGGTGGAGTTAATCCGTGATTTTCATACCGCCGACCACAGCGTGCTCGGCACCCTTGCACACATTTATGCGGCCGATCGCGTCTGGCTCGGCCGCATCCATGGCCATCCGCCGCTAAAATTCCTCGACCCCGAGGTCGATCTGCATTTGCACGTACTGGAGACCGATTGGCCGCTGATTCTGGATCGCTGGAAGGACTGGGCGATGTCGCTAACGGACGATTCCGCTCGAAGCTCACTCGCCTTTACCGACCTCAAGGGCAACCGGCACGAGCAGCCCATCTGGCAAATCGTATTGCACGTGGTGAACCACGGAACTCATCACCGCGGCCAGGTTTCGGGGATGCTGCGGACCATGGGACATACTCCGCCGCCGCTGGATCTGATCGCTTACTATCGCTCTGTGTAGCGCGCGCCGCTTCACCGCACGGGCACGAACATAAACGTCAACAGGAACACCAACAGTGCGGCTACCCCCAGCATTCCTCGCGTCCGGCCCAGCGGCGTGGTGTCGCAAATCACCGGATGCTTCAACGCGAAGATTGCCAGCACCATGGGCCACACCGCCCAGGTGCTGGGCCACACCGTCCAGCTATTGGGTGGGATGAAGAACCCAAACGGGAACAGCATCACCGCGAAAACACGCGAGAGCAGTCGATGGTGCTTGCTGGTGAAGGCGTAGAGGAGATGTCCTCCATCGGCCTGTCCAATCGGAACCAGGTTGAGAGCCGTGGCGAAGATGCCAACCCAAGCCGCGCGCGCCACGGGATGCAGCAAAATGTCGGAAGATGGCACGCCGGGGAATACAGCCTTTGCAAGCAGCCATTGAATCGCCGACACGCCGAATTGAAGATCGCCCTGGTTCGCGGCGCCGGGGACCACTTTAGAATTCATCAGTCCTACCAGCAGCGCCGGAACTAGAAACGCAAAACCCGCCAGCGGTCCGCCCACACCCACGTCAAACAGCGCGCGCCGGGTGTAGATGGGCGACCGGATTCGAATGAATGCCCCCAGCGTTCCGATCGGACTGGGAAAAGGCAGAAAGTACGGCAGGCTCGCATCGATTCCGTAATAGCGGCAAGCCAGGTAATGGCCCAATTCATGCGCCATCAGGATGGTGAGCAGCGTAAGTGAGAATGCCAGGCCATCCCAAAGCACTCCCGGATGCGATGGCAATGCGGATAGCACCTCGGTGTAGCGATCCAGCGTTACCGCCTGCCGCGCCTGAAAACTGTGCGCCAGAGCCACCCCCACCACCGTGGTAGTGAGCAAAGTGATGGCGAGCAGCGCGATATGCAGCGCCAGTCTGGGGTTTAGGACCGCGGTCCGAGGGAAAGTGAGCTCACCACCGAGACCGTTCAGCGATGAACGAGGACCCACGAAAATTACCCGCTACTGCAGGGTCTGCAGTTCCTTACCCGGCTTAAAGCGGACCGCCTTGCCCGGCGGGATCGCCACCTCGGCGCCGGTTCGGGGATTGCGGCCAATCCCGGTCTTGCGGGGGCGCACGTTGAAGATGCCGAAGCCGCGCAGTTCAATGCGCTCGCCCTGCGCCAGTGATCGCTTCATCGTTTCAAACACGGTTTCCACGGCCATCTCGGCCTTGGTTTTCGTGATACCGGTCTTATTGACCACTTCGTTGATAATATCGAGCTTAATCATGCGCCCCTCCTAAACGGACCGAGCAAACTTCATGATAGGATTGAGTTTATAGACTTGTCAAGAGCCACTCCGGTAGATGGCTTCGTATTTCGCGATGCCTGCGCCCGCAGCGCGTCGGGCGTGGCGGTGGCCACCGTGCGCGCCGCCGATGGCACGCCTCACGGCTTGACCGTAAGCTCATTCACTCCAATATCGCTCGATCCTCCCCTGATTTTGATCGCGGTAGACCATTCGGTGGCCGCGCTGCCTCACCTGCGAACAAGTAACTACTTCGCCGTCAACGTTTTGGACGAGAGCCAGCGGGACCTGTCGGTTCGTTTCGCGGAACAGCCGGAAGGCCGCTTCGATGGCATTGACTGGCAGCCTGGAACCACTGGCGCCCCGCTGCTCACCGGGGTCTTGGTCACCATTGAGTGCCGCCGCTGGAACACGGTGGAAGCCGGCGACCACATGGTTCTATTCGGCGAAGTTGTGCGCGCGTCTTACCGTGATGGAAAGCCGCTGATTCACTTCTTGCGCGATTATCACCGCCTGTCCCATTCGTAACTACGGTATCGCCGCGATCACGTCCACCCCAACCGGCGAGTCATGCGATGCCAGTCCCTCAAACGGAAGCAGCGTGCTCGCAGGCGAGTGCGCGGTGTTGTAATAGCCCGCTTGAACCACCCGCAGCGGCTTGCCCATTGCCGGCGAGGTGACGTAGCTATACGACATTACTACCGAATCGAATCCTGTGTTGAACTGGCCCAGCGCCCGGCGCAGGCGTTCGAAAAGCAGCTTGATGTCATTCTCCTGCCCGCCGAACGCGAGCTGCGTTCCGGTAAGTATCAGGCGCGCAGTCGAGACCAGCGCGGCTTGCGGCAGAAATTGGACGCCGTTCGGAGCCGGAATGCGCAAGCGAGCTATGGCTTCGCATTCGGCCATGGGCGTGACCGGTCCGCGCTGCAGCTGGACAAAATTAACCGCTGCGCTGGGGAATGCCGCTTCCATGCTCGCCCGGGCGTTCCGATTCTCTTCGAGCAAGCTGACAAAGCACGTGACCCGCGCGGCGTCCCCTGCCTCCATACCAGCCTGCCGCAGCACGGCGCCGACCTTCGCGAGTGAATCGGCCAGCGTGGCAGCAGGTTGTCCCGAGACGAAAGCGAGCCCGTTAGGATTCACCGCGCGCTTTTCGGAGGTGATGGTTTCCAGCACCACTTGCGCGCCATCCAGGGGCAGAGCCCCTCCTAGAACCACGCTGAGCGCGGGAAGCGGTACGTGCTTTTCGGTGAAGGTTTCACCCACGATTTCCCCCACCCGGCGCAAATCGCCCGACCCTGCTACAAAGGCGCGCAGCTTCACGATATTGCCGTGTTTGGATTGGAGCAAGAGCTTCAGCGCTTCGCGCGTTTGCTGCGAAAGCAGACCTCGCGAGGAGAGCGCGGAGACCTGGAAGGCGAGATTGCCGGTATCGGCGATTACCGCCGACGGCAGCTCCCGAGCAGGCGGCGGCGTCTGGGTAATGTTGTCGTCTTTCTTCTTCTTGGACTCAATCACCGGCGGATAAAGACCGTCGTCGGGGTTCTTTTTCCTTTTCTGGGCCGAAGCCGGCCAGACGAGAGCCAGCATCGTGAACACGACGAGAAAAATACGAGAGCGGCACTGCACGCGAAAGTCGATTCTAGCACGGGCCGGAATACAGCCGGCAGGGACCAATTAGCGGCCAACAATTATGCTTGAAATGTCCCAGTCCAATATGGCATACTTCTAGCTGATTGGCATGCTTCCCCTCGCTAGCCTGAA
>JAYTVY010000005.1:0-8068 GCA_043743755.1 Bryobacterales bacterium
GCGCCGCGCCGGCCGGAGCCCCCGCCGAGTTGTACGCCGCCGCGGCCGGCGGTCCATATCCGCCGCCCCCGTAGCCACCGCCTCCGAATCCACCGCCACCATAGCCGCCCCCGCCGTATCCTCCCCCGCCGTAACCCCCGCCTCCGTACCCTCCACCGCCAAATCCACCGCCACCGGGATATCCACCCCCTCCGAATCCGCCGCCGCCAAATCCGCCGCCGCCGAATCCCCCGCCCCCGTAGCCGCCCCCGTATCCGCCGAACCCGCCTCCGCCGTAGCCGCCATACAACTGGGAAATTACCGCGCCTAGAATCTGCGCCTGCTGGTATTTCACCCGGTAAACGTAATTAGTCGACGCGCCGGCCGTGATTTTTGGCTCAACGTCCAGCTTCTTGATCCACTTCTCCACTTCGACGAACACACCCGGATTCGGGGCCACGGCGATGATGGTGTTGATCCGGTCCACCGCCAAAAACTTGATGGGCGCGTTCTTGTCCGTCAGCGAGACTGCCTTGACGATGCTCTCCAGCTCCTTGGTCATGTCCGAAGGACGCCCGTTCTTCACTTCAAATAGCCGCACGCGTTGATTGGCCAGCGTGTCGCTGTCGAAGAGCGAGACCAGCTCCATGGTGCGCCGCATGTTGCGGCGGCTGTCCAGCAGCAGCAGCAGATTGGCCGGCGTGTACGTGAACATGCGCGCGTTCTCGCCGATGAATGGCTCCAGCACCTTGGCCAGCTCTTCCACTCCCACATATTTCAGGAAGACCAGATTCAGCATGGTGCGGTCATCCTCGGGGATATCGCTCGGATTCGAGATCGACTGCGGCGCCAGAGGCAGATGCGAGATTTCGCTCAAGGGCACGATTCGATACAGGTCTCCTTGCTTCACCATGCCGAATCCGTTGATGCGCAGAATCGCTTCCAGCAGCGAGCGCGTATCGATGTTCTTGGTCTCGCCATAGGTGTTCAGAATCACGCCGCCCTTAACGCGCGGATCCAGAATGTAATTCAGGTGCAGCTGGTGCGCCATCAGGTCCACTACCTCGGTGAGCGAGGCATTGTTCAGCGAAAGCCCGCCGTAAGTGGTGGGCGGAGCCGATGGCGGAGGCGCCGCCGTGGAGGGAGCTTGCCCGGCCGCTGCGGCGGGAGTTCCCGGCGCGGCAGCCGCCGGTTGCGGCGCGGCAGCCGCGGGTTGCGGCACGGCAGCCGCCGGCTGCGGAGCCGGCTGGGCCTGCGGCTGCTGCGCTGGCCGCGGTGGGGCCTGCGAAGAGGGCGGCAAAGGCGCCCCGGGATTGAACCCCGGCGGCACCGCCGGACGCACCTGCCCGAAAGCCAATGCGGCAGCCAGTTGCAGCGTCACGCCCGTGCGTAGCCAGATAGAGCCCGGCACCTATGGTTTCTCCGCGGTCTTGGTCCGGCGGTCCTGGTCCAGCTTTACCAGCGCCGCTTCGCTTTCTGTCAGCTCGCTCTTGCGGCGTTCCCAATGCGTGGGCCCGAACGGAGTCTCCTTCTCGAAACGGTAACTGTCTCCCTGGTCCACCACCTTCACCGGCACGCTGTTTTCCGCAGCGCGCGCGGAGGCGGCCGCGGCATCCACCGGCTTGTCTTCCCACTTCGACAATCCGAACGGAGTCTGCCGGTACAGCCATTTCTTGCCGTGCGAATCCGTGTGGCGGTACAGGTACGGCTGGATCTCCTGCGCGTCCGCCGGAACACCCGCCGGGCGGTCCGTCGCGGCGGCCGTTTTCGAGGCCGCCGCTTTATCCGCTTGCGCCTTGTCGTCTCCCGCCACCAGCAGCGCCGAAGCCATCATCATCGCCAGCATTACGAATCTCATTGTCTTTTCCTCTTCCTCAATCTTTTGTCGCGGCCTACTTCGCCGGCTCCCACCGGCAGACTTCGCCGAATGGGGTTTGCGATACCAATTTCCGGAAGCCGTCGCGGACGGTGCCCGCCGGGATGCCGTCCGTGCAGGACGCCACCCGGACCCCGCCAATGTCGCGGCCCATGCCATTCCTCGTATCCGCCAGCGATTGCGTCTGAGCCGCCGCCGGCAGATTCGCCGGTACCGCTGCCGGCGCTTCCACCATCGCCACCAGCGTTTTGTCCAGCAATTCATCGATGCGCTTTTGGAACTGCTTGCCTTCCCACTCGAAGGTCACGTGCTGGTTGGTCACCGCCACGATTTTCCATGGGCCGATCTTGTCGCCGGGATGGTAGCCCTTCTGCGGGCCCCCCGGACGCTCGCTCAGCAGCACCGTGGGCGGCTCGCCATCCCACAACATCACTCCTCGGGCTGCGGGAAATGCGGGCACCGGAGGTGGCGCGGGCGGCGGCAGCGGAGGCTCGGGAATCTCCTGAGCGCTGCGATCCCTCGAAAACAAGTTGTTCACCGCCACCACCAGATAATTCGACGCTTGCAATTTCTGTGGCTTGGGCAATACCGCCAGAGCGGGCGCCGGCGTCGACTGCGGCTTTCTTCCCATTACCGCCACTTCATGCGCCTTCGTCTGCAGATACTGCTGCCGGAAGCGCCAGCAAACCAGACCGAGCAGCGCCAGCAGCGCCAGGTTGAGGAGGATCAACTTTTTCGTCATGGCTCGAATCCCTCCTTCCGGACTTTGCCGGCCACCAGGCCGCGCGGCACAATTCCGGAGATAGTCAGCCGCACCGGCATGATCTTGGTCTTCGCGTTCGCGGCTCCCAGCCGGATCTCGCTGGTGGCGATCAAGTCGGGCAGCTCGCTCAGGCTGGCCAGAAAATTGACCACGCTTTCGATGCGGCAATCCGTCGCCACCGTCACGCTGACTTCCCCGTAAGCGTCGCCAAACAGTTTCGGCGGGCCCAGATCCTGCGGCCGGACATCCAGCGGAGGCGTTTGCGTTACCGCCACCTTGCGTATGATCTGCAGCAGCTTTTCCTTCGCCTGCGCCGCGGTGTCCGCCTGGATCAAGCCTTTTTCACGCTCGCCTAACTGCGCCATGGCCTGCTTCAGCGCCGCTTCCTTGCCGTCTACGGTGGCCGCGGTTTTGCGCAGGTCGGCGAGCCGCTTCTCCGCCCGCTCCACGGTATCCACCGGCGCGATCCCAGTTGCTTTCGACGAGCTACTTGACGATCCCGCCAGCCATACCGCCAGCCACACCGCCAGTGCGCCTCCTAGAATCATCAGCGCCCGCTTGTCGCGCTCGCCGAGCGTCACTTGCTCACTCCTTCTCGAGAGGCCCGGATCGTGAACACTTCCCCGCTGCCCGCACGCGTCGGGGGAACCAGAAAATCCGATCCCTTGAATTGCTTCGATCCATCCAGCAGCTTCAGCAAACCATCCGCCTGCGGCGTTTCGCCCGAGAGCACCAGCGCCGTGCGCGTCATCTGCAATCCGTTCACCCAGGTAGGCGGATTCAGCATCTTGGTCAGCTCATTCAGCGCGTCCAGGTCTTCGCTGGAGCGGCGCCGGAACACATCCAGCTGCGCCGCGCGTGTTTCCGCGGTAGCCGTCAAGGCCTGCAGCACGGCGGCCTTGCCGGCCTGCGGCTGCAGCTTGCGAATCTCGCTCTCCAGGTCCGTGAGATAGCGCCCTTGTTCCACCTTTGACCATGCGGCCATGGATCCCAGTACGCCCAGAATCAGCGCTGAGAGCACCGCCGGTGCAATCCACCGGGCGCGCGAGCTGGTCTGTCTCTGGGCGGCGGGCAGCAGATTCAGGCGCAGCGAAAGTACCCGGCACGACGCGGCGAGCGCCGCGGCATACGGTAGCGCCGAACGCGCCGGATCGCGATCGCCGGGTTCGGCTACCGGCTGGGGCAGAACCTGCTCGAAGGCCATCGGCTCGGTAGCCGGCTCCAGCCGCAACTCGGCCAGCGCCAACGCTCGCAGCCGCTCCGGAGATGCGTCCAGGCGCACCGAAAACATGCCGCGCTCGGGACTTTCGCCGTAGGCTTCCAGCTCTGCGCCGTCCTGCCCGCCCAAGGCCACGAATCCCGCATGCGGCGGAAGGCTGAGCAGCCGCACCGCGGAATACATGCTGGCGGCGGAAAATGTGAACGCGCCGATCTTAACGCCCGCTTCGATGAACAGGCTCACATAGCGATCCACCGCGTCCCGGCGCGCGATGCCTACCAGCACCATGGGCGTGGCGCCCAGACGCGCCCAGTCATACGCCGCCTCTTCCTCGGGATAGGGATGCAGAGAATCGATCTGGTACGCCAGCGCGGCCGGCACGTCCTTGTTCGCCACTCCCGGCAGCGGCACCTGCCTTACGATCACTTCCTCGCGCGGCAGCAGCACGCTCGCCGCCAGGTGGCGCACGCCCAGCTTCTTCAAGAACGCGTTGTACGTCGCGCCCCATTCGGCGGCCGGCAATTCACGGAAACGGTGCAGGGTCAGCTCGCCCAGAATCTTGGCGCCGTTGGGACGAACTCGCGCCACCGTGATGTTGAGTTCATCGCGTCCGATTTCGATCCCGACGCCGGTTCCCACGGCCAGCCAGGTTTTGAGTTGTGCGGCGGTCATCGGTTTTGAAATGCGTTGTCGTACCAGCGCAGGACGTGGTAGGGCGGATTGTATTCGGGACCGAGAAACTTGATACTGGCCGCAACAGAGCGCTCCAGGTCTGACGGCGTTCCGTTGCTGCGCCGCAAGCGGGCGGTGGCTCGCAGAGTGGCGATTGAGCTGGTGGTGAGCGACAGTCGCGAAAACCCCGGTCCGCTGTCGCGAAACGCCGCCAGCTGATCCATGGAAGTAATCGGAGTCCGGCTGCGAAACGCCACGATTCCAGCTACCGCCGCGGGCGGCAGTCCCACCGCCGCCAGCAGTGCGGGAGAGGCCGTATTCACGTTAAATCCAGAGGTTACGCCGAACACCGACACACAATCCTTCAGCCCTGGCCGAGCCACGGGGCGGCCCTGCGCATCGCGTCCGTAGCCTCCGTAAAACAGTTCCGGCGTCATTCCTCGCACCAGTAGCAATTCCTCAATCTCTTCAAAAGACGCATGCCGGGGCTGAAAAGACGAAGTCGGAGAAAGGATTGGGCTTGCGGCGGGCCCAGGGGTCCGCCAGTCGACAATTCCGGCCGCGATGGCCTGTGCCTGATCCGGCCGCGCTCCCACGGCCACCAGCAGACTGGTCAGCTCCCCGGCATCCGCCTCATTGACGCTCATCCGCGACGGCTCCGGGATAATCTCCACCTGAGCTTCTCCGCTGGCATAGACGAACCGCAAGACCGGCGTGCTGGCCGACCAATACTTCGTCGATCCATCGGGACTGCGGTATCGCTGCCCCCAGTCGATCCAAAGCAGCGCCCGGTCAATGGACCCAGTGGCCAGATAATAGGCGCGCAGCCCGTCCTCGGCCGTGGCCATGCGCTCGGTTTCCCCGCGCACGGTAGTCGCGAGCGTCAGCGAGATAGCCGCCAGCGCCGCCGTCAGCCACAACACCGCCAGCAACGCACTCCCCCGCTGTTGTACGGCGGGGCCCCCGCCCCGCAGCCGGCCCCCCGGCCGGCGCTCTTGTTTCCCCACCAGCCCCCTAATTCGCATACTGCCCCAGCGGCTCCCGCGTCACATGCACCGGCATGGTCAGAGTCAGCCATTGAAGTTTCGCCGCGTCCGGTTCAAGCGGCGCCATTTCAATACGCACCGCGTTGGGCAGCAGCGCCTTCTTCCACTCCGTCAGCCAGCGCGTGATGGGCGGATCCACCAGCTGCTCCCGAAAACTGAAGCGGCAATAAGCCAGCCGGTCCGCCAGCACGAACGATCCCGGACTTGCCTGCACTGGCACGAATTGCGTCACGGGCGCGCCATCCGGGCCCGGAGCCACGCCGCGGCACAGCATACCCGTCGAACGCGGACCCGAGTACAGCAGCTCATTCACCACCAGGCGCACGCCTTCGCCGCGCTCGCCGGGAACCACTTGATATTCCAGAATCCGCGCATAGCCGCGCGCGCCTTCCTGGATCGAATAACTGGAGACGAACCGCATGCTCTGCGGCTCGCCCTGAAAGAACGCGACGCGTGCCGCGGGCCCCTCGCCGCCGCCCATGCACTCCGCGCGCACCGGCATAAGGCCGGCCACCTGCTGCTCCAGTATGCGCTCCACGGCGGCCACTTTTCGATTGGACATCAGCCGCTTATCCGCCTTGTCCATCGCATTCACGGACACCCGCAGGGCCACCAGGATGCCCGCCGCAAGCATGCCTAACAGCGTCATGGCGATCAGCAGCTCCATCAGGGTGAAGCCGCGCTGCGCTTTCCGCTTCATTGCGCCGGCCCCTGTGAGCGCCGGAACCCTTCCAGCGCGAAGGTGCGCCGCTTCCCATCGCTCACCCACCAGACCTGGAGCTCCACGCGCTCGAGGAAGGCCGACCCGGGGGGAGCGCCTTCAGGCGTTTCAAATGGCGTTATGCGCGCGGTCCAACCCATTTCCCTGCCCGCGCTGACGGCGGTGTCCCACACGCCCTCCACCGGCACGCCTTTCGGCAGCCCGCGAACCATCAACAACTCATCCATCTTTTGTTTGGCCAGCAGCGCCGCGCGATCATGCTCCGTCAGCCGCACGGTGTTGTGCATCGAAAGCGATATGGCCGCCAGAACGCCCGTCACGGCGATACCCATGATGAGCGTCGCCACCATCACTTCCAGCAGCGTAAATCCGCGCGACTGTTTCATTCCGAGCCTTTGGGAGGCGATTCAACGCGCGGAACGCCCGTGATGGGATCCACGGCCACCACCCGCTGCGCTCCGCGCCGGTTGACCAGCCTCACACCGAAGCGCGGCGTGGTTCCGCCCGGGAAGATCGCGAAAGTCCGAATCGGTTCCACGTCCGCCCCCGGAATATCGGACAAGCTGGGCAGCACATCGACGATGCGCACCCCTTCGGGAAGCTCCAGCTTCTTCTCATAACCGGCTTCGGTGGAGCGCAGCCATAACGCGTTGTCGGCCTTGGAAATGGTGATCTCCACCACGCTCTGCCGCCGCTCCGCCCGATTCAGCCCCGCATTGAGGAACTGCACCACGGACCGCGTGGCTTGGCTCAACCGCATGGATTCGATCCCGGATGTCACCGCTGGAAAGCTGATGCCGGCGATCAGCGCCATGATCGCCACCACCACCATCATCTCGATCAGCGTGACGCCGCGGCGGTATTTATTTGTTGTTCCAGCTGACGATGTCGGCATTGATCCCCTCGCCGCCTGGCTGCCCGTCGGCCCCGTAGCTGATGAGGTCCGGGTCATCGCCGTGCTCGCCGGGGAAACGGTAAATGTAGGGGTGTCCCCAGGGGTCCGGCTCCAGTTCTTTCTGTGTGTACGGCCCTTGCCAGTTGTTCACGGTTTCCGGCTTTGTTCGCAGTGCCGCCAGGCCCTGCTCGGTGGTGGGATACACGCCGGTATCCAGCTTGTATGTTCCAAGCGCGGTCAGGTACTGGGCGATCTGAGTGCGGGCCGCGGTCCTTTTCGCCTTGTCGGCTTGGCCCATCATCCGCGGCAGCACCAATGCGGCGAATAACGCGATGATGGTTACCACCACCAGCATTTCAATCAGCGTCACACCGGCTTGGGTTCTCTTGCGCCGTTTGGTTGGCATGTTCTCTCCTAAACCGCCACGTCGTTAATGCTGGTGATGGCCAGCAGAATACTCAGAATCAGCGTCCCCACAATTAACCCCATGACCAGAATCACGATCGGTTCGAAGAGCGACGTGAAGCGCTTGATGGCCGCGCGTGTGTCCGTTTCATAGATCTCCGCCATGCGATTGAACATCTGATCGATGTGCCCGGTTTCTTCACCCACGCTGATCAAGTGGGCGGCCAGCGGCGGGAATTGTCCGGCTTTGCGCATGGGTCCCGCCAGACCCTCGCCGCGCTTCACGCCGAGCGAGACAATCTCCAGCGAATTCGATATCAGCCGGTTGTTTAGCGTAGCCGCGGCGATCCCGATAGACTGCACCAGCGGCACGCTGTTGGACACCAGCGTTCCCATGGCGCGAGCGAAGCGCGACGTCTCGGCCTTGCGCAGCGCGTCGCCCAGCACCGGGATTTTCAGGCGCAGCGTGTCCCACCGCAAGCGCCCGGCAGC
>JAYTVY010000006.1:0-4363 GCA_043743755.1 Bryobacterales bacterium
ATAATCCAGAACATGGAACCCACCCGGAGGAACCATGCGCCGCTCACCACGAGAAACAAACGCAGCGCCCACCGCCGGTGCACATCGAATCTGCGCTCGAGCGCATAGCGCAAGGCCATTGCGCCGCAGAACAGAATCAGGACGGCGTTCAGGCTTATCCCCGCGTGTTGAATCGCGTTGCCGAAGACCCCGCCGCGAACCCAGACCAAATAGAGAGCGGAAACGCCGGCCAGGAAAGCGGTGATCAAATACACGCGACCGTTCCAGCGGTGAAAGACCGGTGCGTGGGTCCGGATTTGCGGAATAAGTTGAAGCGGCCCGCCCACCGTGATGATCACAGCCACGACAAGGTGCATGGCGAGCGCCAGGTTGCCCATCGCGTCGCCATGCACGTATCCGGGGGAAACCACCTTGCTCCACCTGCCCAAGTCGCCATCCAAAACCGCGCGGCCATAGAACGTCAGGATATAAGCCGCGAACATCCATTGACCGGCAACCGCCACCAGGAACCACAATGCGGCCGCGACCTCCAAGGCTTTGGCGGCAAAAGCACGTCCTTGTTGACAGGTTGCGCCGTAAATCGCCGAAGTGGCAAAGGCGACATGCCCTTCGCGCGTAGAGGTTGCGGTCATGTGCTAAGTAACGAGATCTCGGGTCCCGATGTTCAATGAATTGCCGTTGGGGGCGTTGCCCCTACTCGTGCCGCAGCGCCTGTGTCGGCGCAATTCGGGACGCCCTGCGCGCGGGCACATAGGCGGCCAGCATCGTCACCAGAAACATTGACGGCACCACCAGGACATAAGCCAGAACGTCGACTCCGCCGGCATGGAACAGCATGGAGTTGAAAAGTTGCTCAACGCCGAACCCCATCGCCAGACCGATCGCCGTGCCGGTCCCCACCAGCGCCAGGCCCTCCACCATCACCATGCGCAGCACGTCACCCGGCCGCGCGCCAATGGCGATGCGAATGCCGATCTCGCGCGTTCTGCGGTTCACGTTGTAAGCCACCAGCCCGTACAAACCGGCGATGGCCAGCATCAAGCCTACCGCGCCCAGGGTAGTCACCAGCTCCACCCCGACTTGCGGCCCTTCCACGGCGCTGTACCGGTACAGGTCCTCATAAGTCCGCGTCTCCAACATCGGCAAGTTCACATCGAGAGTCCGGACAATATCCTTCACCGGCTTGACCAACTGGAGCGGATCGCCGCTTGAACGCAACAGCAGAACCATTCGCGCCACGGGATGCTGGGCCAGCGGCAGGTAGATGAAATCCGTGGGCCTTTCGAAGGTTTGGCGATACTTGATGGTCTGCGCAACGCCTGCGATTTCAACCAGCGCGCCGCCGCCATTATCGAGCCGGATGCGTTTCCCCACTGCATCGGTATCCGGCCAATAGTGTTTCGCGAACTGCTCATTAACGACGGCGACCAGCGGCGTGTCCAGGGTATCCGAGGCCAGGAAGCCGCGGCCGCGCACCAGCGGTATCCCCATGGCCGTGAAGTATCCTTCGTCGACGGTGTCCATTGCCGCGGTGAAATTCTCGCGATCGGGCGGCATCGGAAAACCGTCGGGTACAAAGGCGGCGGCGGCAAAGTCGCTCAGTCCCAGCGGCAGGTTTTGTGTGAGACCCGCGCTCTGAACTCCTGGCGCTTCCCGCGCGCGCTGGACCAACAGCTTGTAGAACCGCTGCGTCTGCGCTTCGTTATACTGCACGAGACGCGGGTCGAACCTTACCATCAGTAAATGATCCTTCGCGAATCCTGTTGACTCGAGCGCGCCATGCTGGAAGCCCCGCGCGATCAGGAAAGATGCAGTGAGCAGCATCAGGGATAGGGCCACCTGTGCCACCACCAGCACATTCCGGCCCCACAGCCGTTTGCGTCCCGGTACGTCGGCGTCGGCCGACTTCAATCCGTTCACCAGGTCTGTGCGCGTGCTCTGCAGCGCCGGCGCCAGACCGCAAAAGAGCGCGCTCAAGACGGACAATGCCAGGCTTGCCAGCAGCACGCGCCCGTCCATCCGGAACGGGACCGTGACCGGCAGCTCGCTTGGAATTTTGAACGTCTGAAGGAAACTTATGCTGGCGTATCCGACGGCGCACCCGGCCAATCCTCCCAGGCCCGCGAGTATCAGGCTTTCGGTCAGCAGCAGCCGGATCAGCCGGAAACGCCCGGCGCCGATCGCCAGCCTTACGGCGATTTCACGTGTTCGGGTGCGGGCACGGCTCAGAAGCAGTCCCGCGACATTGGTGCACGCCACCAGCAGGACCGCCAGCGCGAGCATCGCGAAGATGGTGATGAATTTCCATTCGACGTTGTCGTCTCGAGTCCCCATTTCGAACTGGGTGTGCACCGCCGCGCCGCGGCTGCGATTGAGTTTGGGATACTCGCGCTCGAGATTTTTGGCGAGCACCGCGAGTTCATTCCGCGCCTGCTGGAGCGTCGTGCCGGGCTTCAAACGCGCCTTTACACCCAGCTCGCGCGCGTCCCGGTCTTCAAAGAAGTTCTTCTGGCGGTTGGTGGAAAACAATCGCGCCATCGCCAGCGGCATGTAGAAATCGGGATGCACGAACAATTGCATGCCCGGGAATGTCTCCGGCGCGACGCCAATCACCGTGAAATCCGCGCCATTCAGGCGAACTGTCCTGCCCAACACCGCCGGATCGCTCCCGAATTCGTCCCGCCAGAATTCCGGCCCCAGCACCACCACGGCATCCCGCCCCGGAGCTCCATCCTCTTCCTCCCGAAAAGCACGCCCCAGCCGCGGCGTCACGCCGAGCGCCTGGAAGTAGTTGCCCGAAACCATCATGCCGCCCCGGATGCGCGGCGTGGTTCCGGGTTCGGAGCTGAAGCCCACCGCCTCCAGACCCGCATTGGCGATCACGCCGTCATAGCTCTTCGTTCTGCTGCGTATATCAAGATATTCGCGATAGGAAAAACCACCGAAGGGAACATCGTGCGTGGTGCTCACCAGTGTCACCACGCGGCCGGGATGCGGCACCGGGTAGGGCCTGAAGATCAGCCCATCCACCATGCTGAAGCTTGCTGCGGTCATACCGATCCCCAGCGCCAGCGTCACCACCACCAGCGCGGTGAGTCCGGACGTACGGCGCAAGCTCCGGATCGCGTACCGGGCATCGTCGAAAAAGTCCGTCAGCCAATGTATGCGCCGCAGGTCTCGCATCTCTTCTTTACGCTGTTCCAGTCCGTCCATCGCGCGCAGCGCGGCATAACGCGCCTCCTTCGGAGAAAGCCCCCGGGCGATGCCTTCGTCGATCTTGTGCTCCAGGTGAAACTGCAATTCCTCATCCAGTTCTTGTTCCACGCGGGTGCGGCGCAGCAGTGACCTGATCCGCAAGCGCGCCATGCTCCACCAGTGGTCCATCCGCATAACTCTAGGCCTCCGATAGCTGGATAACGCGCGAGATGGCCGACGACAGCCGCTCCCAGTTTGCCGCCTCCGTCTGGAGCTGTTCACGGCCCATGCCGGTGAGCGAATAAAACTTCGCGCGGCGGTTATTTTCGGTTTGCTTCCACTCGGCCGTGATCCAGCCTGCTTGCTCCAGCTTGTGCAGGGCAGGATAGAGGGATCCTTCACTTACCTGCAGCACGTCTCCGGAGATAGATCTCAAGCGCAAAGTGATGGCCCAGCCGTGCAGAGGCTCCAGCGCCAGCATCTTCAGAAGCAGAAGATCGAGAGTACCCTGTACAAGGTCGGTCGGCTTGCTCATATCGGTTTCCTAGATGAGTATACGGTGACTTCTCTCGGTAAGCAAGAGGATATCGGCGTATTCCCAGTAACTCTATGAAACCAATACTAATACGACTAGTTCTCCGCCTCCCAGCGGAACCGCGTCACCGCCAGCCCTCCAAATAACAACCCGGCGATCATGGAAACCGTCGTGGTCTTCCCCGCGCCGTTCGGGCCCAGGAGCCCTATGGTCTCTCCGGCACCGGCGCGCAGCGTGACGCCGTCCACGGCAACCACGTTCCCGTAGCTCTTTTTCAGAGCTTTCGCTTCGAGCATTGTTTTAGGAGTTTAGCATCGCGCCATCACGCAAGATGAAATTGCAGTACGTCGTCTTGGCGATCACACCCACAAAAAAATACCTCATTTCCCGTCTTTCGTTTAACTTACAGCCATCCCCCAAAACTCCTCCCACCCGATTCCTTGACACCGCCCGATAAAATGGAATTGAGAGTTTGGTAATCGGCTATCGGAACCAAGCCGCCGCATTGCCTGGGAGCCATGGTAATCCTGGGGGACGGCAACTCGCTAGCGCGTGGCCACTGAGCATCCAGTGGTAGCCAGTCGAGCGGGCTTCTAATTCTTCGATAAGGGCGCCCTATTTAGGACAGCAGTT
>JAYTVY010000007.1:0-3557 GCA_043743755.1 Bryobacterales bacterium
CCCAGGATGCGGCCGCGCACCCGCAGTGGGACGCAGAGATACGCGCGCATTCCGATCTCGCGCAGCAGATTCAACTGCTGGGGCGTGCGGGATGTGGCCACCAGCAGCTCATCCGGCACATCGTTCACTACTTCGAACTTGCCGGACCGGATCACTTGCGTCACGCCGTGGCGATCCTCCGGCAGCGGCGGGAACTGGCGGTCATATTCGCGAGCGCCGTCCGCTTTCCGAGGATCGATGTGCGCCATCGCCACCGCGCGAGCCTGGCCGTCGGTATCCAGCAGGTGAATGGCGCACCAGTCGGCAAAACGCGGCACCGCCAGCCGGGCGACGCTCTGCAGCGTGGTCTCGTAGTCCAGCGATGACGCCAGAATGATGCTGGCTTCAGCCAGAAAGGATGCGCGGCGCTCGGCGTCTTCGGCCTGAGCGCGCAGGACGCGCTGGTCCTCGTACAAATCCGCCGTTCCCAGCGCCGCCGCCGCCAGGTTTCCGAGCGCCGTGGCGACTTGAATCTCCGACTCGGTGGCGCGATGGGGCTGGTGATAGTAAAACGTCAAAGTCCCGCTGTTCTCCGCGTGGATGCGCAACGGCACCACGAGCAGGGAGCGAATTCCCTCACTGGCGTACAACGGCCGCCGGTACACGAGCATGGGCGATTCGTTTACGTCTTCAATCGACGTGGGCTGCTCCGGCATTGCGCTGCGCGAGCTGGAAGCCGGGATGATGGCATCGCGATACGCCTGCGACAGCCCCCGTGACGCGGATGCCCGCCACGCATCGGTCCCGCGAACCACCCTCCAGACCGCGTAGGCGTCCGCCGAAACAAATTTACTCGCCAGCTCAAGGATCTTTTCCAGCATCTCGCCCGGATCGAGCGAGGTGAGCAGCGCGCCGGAAGCCTCCACCAGCAGAAGCACATCGCGCTCGACGCGCTGGTGTTCTTTCAGGGCCGACTCGGCCCGCGCGGCGCTCCGGCGGCGCGCCTCGCTCAGCGCGCTTATGAAGGCCGCTTCGGCGATGTAGATAGCGGTCTGGGTGAGAGGACGGGCGGACAGCGAAAACTGGTGTGACGGCGCCATGAACAGATAGTTCGCCGCGCCCGCCGATAGCGCCGTCGCAAGCAGCCCGGGGCCGAAGCCTCCAAACCAGGAGCTGAACATCACGGCGGCGAAACACAGCAGGAACGGCGTTTCATTGCCCACCACCGGAACCAGCAGTTGCTGCAGGATTACGGCGACGCCCACCGAAACCAGGGCCACCCCGTAACGGACCACCGCCGAATTCATCGCCTGCATCCCAGATTCTATTCGGCGCTCCCGAACATAGTGATTAGTCTAGCTCCAAAGCCGGTTTACTCTGTTTCCCAAAGTACTTGACATCGCAGATTTAAACGCCGCATACTCGAACCATGGGAAAACGGATCGCCGCTATCGTGTTCATCTTCATCTGCACGGCCATCGCCTGGGTTGTTCTGGGAGCCACCATCGTCAACCGCACCAACACGTCGCGCTCCGAACTCACCGGCAAGGTAGCTTCCACCTGGGGCAGCCCTCACGAGCAATCGGCGCCGAAGGCCACATATATCGTCAAGACCACGCATCCGAAGGTGACCATCACCGATGGCCGGCGCATCGAGGAAATCGAGGAAGAGACCGCGATTTGCGCGCTGCCCGTGGAAAGTTCCAGAGTCAATGTCGCGCTGGACCTGGATTACCGCCAGAAAGGCCTCCTGTGGTACAGCACCTACCGGGTGCGCTTTGACGGCCAGTACGGTTTCCGCAACAGCTCCGGGCAGGATCGCACAGTGACGCTGCTGTGGCCATATCCGGCTGAAAAAGCCGTGTATGACGATCTGCTTTTCTTCGCGAACGGGCAACCACTGGCGGTGGAAAATCAGAAGGGGTTTGCTTCAGCCCAGCTGCGTGTGCCGAACGGCGAAGCGGTGCTTCTGAAGGTCCAGTACGGTTCCCAGGGCTTGAGCCAGTGGCGCTACAGTTTCGGCGGCGACATCGCCCAGGCGCGCGATTTCACGCTGCGGATGACCACCAACTTTCGCGATATCGACTTCCCCGAGAACACGCTTTCGCCGGTTCGAAAAGAGCCTATCGCCAACGGCTGGGCGCTCACCTGGAATTACAAAAACCTGGTCTCCGGTTACCAGATCGCCGTCCAGATGCCCGAGAAACTGCAGCCCGGCCCCCTGGCGGGCGAGATCAGCTTCTTCGCCCCAGTCTCTTTGTTCTTTTTCTTCTTCCTGATGTTCATCATCACCACCATTCGCGGAATCGATCTGCATCCGATGAATTATTTCTTCCTGGCCGCGGCGTTCCTGGCCTTTCATCTGCTGCTGGCCTACCTGGTGGACCACATCGCGATTCACTTCGCATTTATGATCTGCTCCGCGGTTTCTATCGCCTTGGTAGTCACTTATCTGCGCCTGGTGGTGGGCGCGCGTTTTGCGGTGCGCGAGGCGGGCGTCGCGCAGTTCATCTATTTGGTGCTGTTTTCTTATGCGTTTTTCTTTAAGGGATTCACGGGGCTGGCGGTGACGATAGGCGTGATTTTGACGCTGTTCGTGGTGATGCAGATGACTGGGCGGATCCGGTGGACGGAGCGGTTTGCGAGGGCGGGGGTGGTGGCGGGATGAGGAAGCCAGCCGGGGGGCTGGCTGCGGGACAGGGGTCCCGCCGTACAAGCGATAGCGGCGGGCGACGATGTGCGGGCCGAGTTTTTGCACTTTATCTACAACTGAGGGCACCAGCACTTGGCAGGATTAGAGGTGGGCGTGGAGAAAGTCTATGGTTCTTCGCAGGATATCGTGTGTTCGCGCGGTGTCATCGCGGCAATCGAATCCGTGCTGGCCGCGAGAGTGGTTGAGGACGTCCAGATCGGCGTTCTTTTTGAGCGCCTGCTGGACGAAGAAATCCGCCGCCGCATTCAACTGAGGCTGATCAAGCCCCGCGCGCGCGACCAGCAAAGCCGGCAGCCGGCCGGAATTTTCGGAAAGCTGTATTGCCGGTGCGCGCAGATTCGCGTAATAGGCCACTACGCAGCGAAGCGCATCCGGAGTTTCGCGCAGAAACGGGCCGACGATCGGGCCGCCTCCCGAGAACACCCACAAGCAGAGCCGTTCCGGGTCGATCTTCAACGTCTCGGCATTCTCGCGAACGTACCGGAAAACAGCCTGCGTGTCCGCTGTCGCGTCGGGGAGCTGGTCCGGTCCAAAAAAACGGTGATTGAACATGACGGCGGCCATGCCCGAAGCCGCGAGCAGCCGCCCATAGGACTGGAACCAGCCCCACTCCTTCGGCGTGGTCAGCAGATTCGCCGGCAGCGGTCCTCCGTGGATCAAGAACACGCAGGGAGCAGTGGTCGCGGCGGGGCGGTACAAATCAAATTCCAGCGGCCCAACATCCCTGAGTACAGCAACCTGCTCCATCCCCGCCACGCGATAATGCACGTGCGCGCGGGCGGCCCTGGCCACCCATTCAGGATCTTCACGAGGCTCCATCTCCGCTATGGTGCCACAGGCGCAGATTGCGCGCGAATCACTCCGT
>JAYTVY010000008.1:0-5780 GCA_043743755.1 Bryobacterales bacterium
TCAGTGTCAGTCTTCACTTCCTCAGCTTATGCCAAACCAAATCATTCTGTGCCCGGAATGTTCGGATTATTTCACGGACCCTTACGCGCGCGGCTCCGAGCGCGGTGAGACGGAGCGCGCTGTTACACTGAAAACTCACACATGTACTGGAGCAAACTCTTCATTCCCACGCTGCGCGAGAACCCCGCCGAGGCGGAAGTTATCAGCCACCAGCTGCTTCTGCGCGCGGGGTACATCCGGCAGCTAGCCGCCGGAATCTACAGCTATCTTTACCTCGCTCATCGCTCCATGCTGAAGATCACGGCCATCGTGCGCGAGGAGATGGACGCCATCGGCGCACAGGAAATGCTGCTGCCCGCCATCCATCCGGCCGAGCTATGGCAGGAGTCAGGCCGCTGGGACGTGATGGGCGACAACATGTTCCGCCTGAAGGACCGTTACGGGCGCGCGCTTTGCCTGGGCATGACCGAAGAAGAAGTGATGACCGCCATCGCCCGCGGCGAGATGCGCAGCTACAAACAGCTTCCGCAGATCTGGTATCAGATCCAGAGCAAGTTTCGCGACGAGCCGCGGCCCAAATCGGGCCTGCTGCGAGTGCGCCAGTTCATCATGAAGGACTCATACTCCTTTGATCTCGACGCCGACGGCCTGGACGTCTCCTATCAAAAGCATTATGATGCCTACCGCCGGATCTTTGACCGCTGCGGTCTCAAGTATTCCGTGGTGGAAGCGCACTCGGGCGCGATGGGCGGCAGCCAGTCCCACGAATTCATGGTGGCGTCCGATGCGGGGGAGGACTTCGTGGTTCGCTGCCCGTCCTGCGGGTATGCGGCCAACCTGGAAAAAGCCGTGTCGCGCGCCTCGGCGCCGGCCGCCGCCGATCCGGAAGGCGACTTGAGTCCTGAAGAATTCCACACACCGGGTCAGAAGACCATCGCCGAACTGACAAAATTCACGGGCCAGCCCGAAACATCGCAGATGAAGAGTTTGGTGCTGGTAGCCGACGGCAAGCCGGTGCTGGCGCTGGTTCGCGGCGATCATTCGCTTAGCGAGACGAAATTCTCTTCCACCACCGGCGCGGCTGATTTCCGCCCGGCGCATCCGGAAGAAATCAAGGAATGGTTCGGCGCCGAAGCCGGATCGCTCGGTCCGGTGGGCGTTAAGAATATGCGCGTGATCGCCGACGAAGCCTTGCGGGGCCGCCGCAACATGATCGGAGGCGCCAACAAAGACGACTATCACCTCCGGCATGTCACTCCCGATGAGGATTTCCAGCCGGAGTTTTTCGACCTCCGCCAGGTGCTCGCGGGCGATTCCTGTATCGAGTGCGGGGGCGCGCTGGAATTGATCAAGACGGTGGAGGTGGGACATATTTTCAAGCTCGGCTATAAGTACTCCGAGTCCATGGGCCTGCGCATTCTCACCGAGGCTGGAACCGAGATCGCGCCCATCATGGGCTCCTACGGGATCGGAATCGAACGCATTCTGAGCGCCGCCATCGAGCTGTACAACGACAAGGACGGGATGTCCTTGCCCGCGGCCATCGCGCCGTTCGACGTGGTGGTGACGCCCGTGAATTTCGCGGACAAGGATCTGCGCGCGGCCGCCAAGGAGATCTATTCCGCATGCCGCAAGGATGGGCTGGACGCGTTGCTGGATGACCGCGACGATCGCCCAGGCGTCAAGTTCAAGGATGCCGACCTCATCGGCATTCCCTATCGCATCACGGTGGGCAAGAAACTGGCGCAGGGCATGGTGGAAGTTAACGATCGCCGCACGCGCGAATCCGAGGATGTGAACAAGGATTACGCGTCCGCCTGGGTGGCGGCCAAGATCGCCGAAGCCAAGAACCTGTGAGCGCCGTGGATTGGGCCGCCGTTCGCGCCGAATTCCCGGCGCTCCGCAAGTGGACCTATCTCAACACAGCCACGTTCGGGCAGCTTCCCCGCCGCGCGGTGGAAGCCTCGATGCGACATTTCGCTCATCGCGACGAAACCGCCTGCGCCGATTTTCTCGACTGGTATGAGGACGCCGACGCACTTCGCGCTGAAATCGGGCTGCTGATTGGAGCCTCGGCGGAAGACATTGCCTTCGTCCCGAACGCATCCCACGCGCTGGCCATGCTGGTGAACGGGCTGCAGTGGCGCGACGGGGATCGCGTGGTTACGCTGGAGCACGAATTCCCGAATAACCTCTATACTCCGGCGCTGCTTCGCGGCACGGGCGTTGAGTTCGTTGCATGTTCCTGGGAACGCTTCCACGATACGGTGGATGAACGCACTCGCCTGGTGCTGGTGAGCTCAGTGAATTACAACACCGGGTTCGCGCCGCCGCTGGATGAGATCGCGAATGCGGTGCATCGGCATGGCGGGCTGCTCTTCGTGGACGGCACTCAGAGCGTCGGCGCTTTGCGATTCGATGCCGCTCGAGTGCAGCCCGACATGCTTGCCGTGCACGGGTACAAGTGGCTGCTGTCACCCCCGGGCGCCGGCTTCGTATACGTACACCCCAGCCTGCGCGCAAGTTTGGTCCCGATGGTTGCAGGCTGGCGCAGCCATCGCGATTGGCGCAACGTGGATAATTTGCACCACGGCCTGCCAGAGTATAGCGATGACGCCGAGAAGTACGAGGGCGGCGGCTTGCCGTTCCCGCTGTTGTACGCGATGCGCGCTTCGGTTCAGATGTTGCTGGAGATTGGGCCGGATGCAATCGAGGATCGCGTGCTCGATCTCGCGCGCCAGACCCGCGAAATGCTGCGCGAGCTGGGCGCGCAAGTGGAGGAGTACACGTCTCCCGTAGTGGCCGCACGATTCGAGAGCCAGGATGTTTCCGCGCTCACCCGGCATTTGAAGGATCGGCGCATCATCCTCGCCGCCCGCAAGGGTGCGTTGCGGGTTTCGCCTCATTTCTATAATGATGAGTCGGATTTGGAGAGCTTGCGGGAGGAGTTGAAAGCGCTGCTGGAAGGCGAACGTCAGGGAGCGTGATGATGGTGAGTGATTTCACGACTGTGGAGGGCAACACGCTTGCTTACGCGCGCGGCTCTCCTTCCGGCACGTATTGGCGCAGGTATCGATGGGCCATCTTGAAACCGGTCTTGAAATCTTCGCTGAAGTCCGGACCCTTATGGCTCGCACCATAGAGGTCGTCTTCGTGTTCGATACTCATGGCACCCGTATAACCCGCCCCTTGCAGCACCGTGAAAAACTCCGCCCAGTTGATTGACCCGAGGCCCGGCAGGCGGTAGCGCCACCACTGCGCTTTGTTCACCGGATTAATTCCGCCCCGCTTCAGCACATCCCAGCGAATCTCCGTGTCCTTCAAATGAACGTCGTAAATCTTGTCCACGAAATCGCGCGCTGTCTGGATGGGGTCCATCATCTGCCACACCAGATGCGACGGATCGTATTGCAAGCCGACGTAAGGCGAATCTCCGAAGCCCTTGAACAGAGCCTCAAAGCCCACCGGACTGGTGGCGACGTTGGGTCCGCCCGGCCACGGCTCCCACAGGATCCGCACGTGATTGCGCTCGCACGCCGCGAAATATTTTTCGGTGTACACGCGCACAATCTCGTCCACCTGCTGCTGCAGCGGCTTATCGGGATCCTTGCCCGAGGCAGTCCCGATATACGGAATGCCCAGGCTGCCCGCCAGGTCGATCACCTTCACGAAAAAGTCATTGTCCCGCGCGCGCCGGACTGGATCGGCGGCGATGTGATTCTGCGTCGATTGGAAGGCCGACACCGAAATGCCCGCCTTGCGGATGGTGGCGCGCACCTGCTCCACCTGTTCGCCGGTAATCTTCTCCGGATCGAGCGTCGAGTTGCGCGAGACGCCCAGGATCATATTCGTAAATCCTTCCTGGCGCGCGAACTCCACGTTGGCCCCGGTAAACGGGCCGAGGATGCCCAACCGCGGCTTCCATTCCTTCGGACGGCTGGGATTCTGAGCCTGCGCGGCCGCGGCTGCGGCCAGCGATCCAATCAGTGTGCGACGGGTCATGTCAGTGGGACAAGCTGAAAGCTACGCGGCGCTCCCGATTCAAGCGCTCGCTCAATTCGCGGTCCACGGACGCCATCTCGACGGTCTTGGTCTGGCGCTCCATCGTCACATAGTGCAACGTCGCGCCTTCGGTCCAGTAGGCCACCGCCGGGCGAATCAAGCGATCCTTGAAGGCGATGAGATACAAGGGGCTGTAATCGGTGGCGTCCGACGGAGGCTTGGTGTAGCCGCGCTCGGGCGGGTACTCGCGAACAGGCTCGCGCGGGTATTCGCGAGGCGGCGCATAGTCCGACACAACATTCACTGCCGGTGCGTAGTACTGATAAGGATCTGAATATGCGTAGCCGGGATAGTCGTAGGCATCGTAATACCCGGGCGAGTAGCCGTACCCATAGCCGAAGCCGCCCCAGTATGCCGGATATCCGTAGAATCCGCCACGAAAGCCGCGGCCCCGGAAGCCGAATCCGCCGCGCGAGAAACCGCGGTTGCCGCCCACGAATCCCCCGCCGCCGCGCATGCCACCGCCACTTCGCATGCCACCGCCACTTCGCATGCCACCACCGCCACCTCGCATGCCGCCGCCCGCATGCCCTCCGGACGATCCCCCGCGGCCGCCACCACCGCCCCTCTGGCCATACGCACCGCCCGCGACCAGGAAGCCGAGAATCAGGACACAGATTAGACCACGCATGCGAATACTCCTATCGGGAAGCGTACCGCCATGGAGCGTGGAGCGCAAGCGGATTAACGTATGCGCCTTCCCTCAATACGCCACGTCGCCGATAGCACCAGCGCCACCGCCTCGCTGTAAATCCGGTGCTCTTCCGTCAGAATCCGCGACGACAGCGATTCCACCGTGTCGTCATCCAGCACGGGCACCGCCGCCTGCATCACGATTGGTCCCGCATCCAGATCCGCGTCCACAAAGTGCACCGTGCATCCACTCACCTTCACGCCGTGCGCCAGAGCCTGCGCCTGCGCGTCGAGTCCCGGAAACGCCGGCAGCAGCGAGGGATGGATATTCAAGATCCGCAACGGGAATCGCTGCACGAACGCCGCGCCCAGCAGCCGCATGAATCCCGCGAGGCAAATCAGATCGACACCCCGGCGTTCCATCTGGTCGCCCAGCAGCTCGTCGTACTTGTCCCGGGGGAGGTCTTTCGATGGCAGAAACAGCGCCTCCAATCCCCTGCGGCGTGCATTCACAAGTCCGGGCGCGTCCGGCCGGTTCGAAATCACCACCGCAATCTCGGCCTGAATGCGACCGGCCGCAACGCTGTCCGCAATGGCTTCGAAGTTCGACCCGCGCCCCGAAAGCAGAATTCCCAGGCGCTTACCGCCGGGCATAAATCACACGCTCGCGCCGCGATTCAACCACTTCGCCGATCCGGTAGAACTTCTCTCGCAGAGTTTCCAGCAGACCCTCGGCGCGCATTGCGTTCCTTCGCGCCACCACCAGAATCATCCCAATGCCCAGGTTAAACGTGCGCCGGTAATCGGCCTCGGGGATACCGCCAATTGCGCGCAGCTTTTCGAAAATCGGCGGCACCGGCCATGCCGACGGATCGATTCTCGCAGCCAGTCCCGCTGGCAGAATGCGTGGAGTATTGTCCGTGATGCCGCCGCCGGTAATGTGCGCCGCGCCTCTCAAGAATCCTGCATCGGCCAGCGTGCGGATCGGCTTCATAGTGGGCGCGGTGGAGCGCAACAAGCTGATCGATGGGAAGACCATTCGCGCGGGCGATGTGCTGATCGGGCTGCCGTCGAACGGTCTGCAT
>JAYTVY010000009.1:0-11338 GCA_043743755.1 Bryobacterales bacterium
AAAGAGCGCACGAAATGGGAAGTATTCTCCCGAGCCATGGGTTTGGTATTGAACGCTCCTGGGGAGGAGCCCGCATGAGAGAACTGCTGCGGAAGCTGAAATGGCTGCTATCCCGACAAGCGAAGGAGAGTGAACTGCAGGAGGAGTTGCAGTTTCATCTAGATCTAGAGCTCCATGAAAAGCGAGCCGCTGGGCGGACCACGCAACAGGCGAAATCAGAAGCGCGGCTGGTCCTCGGGAATATTCCGTTGTTGATGGAGGACACCCGTGCCACTTGGGGATGGACATCGGTGGAGCGGTTCTGGCAGGACCTGCGTTACTCCGTTCGGATGATGCGCCTCAACCCGGGATTTGCCGCCGCGGCTGTATTGTCACTGGCGCTTGGGATCGGCGCCAACACCGCGATCTTCAGCTTGTTGAATGCCGTCGTTTTTCGGCTCCTGCCAATAGCCGACCCGCGGGAGCTCGTGCAGTTGACAAATACAATTCCACTCTGGGAAACCGGCAGCAGCAGCCAGAACAATCTGTACTCTTACCCGCAGATGAAGCGTTTTCAGACGGACTCCAAGACACTATCGGGCCTCTTCGGCGGGACGGTGCTTGGACGAATCAACGTAGGGTTCCATGGAACATCCGGAATCGCCCGAGGCGCCGCCTGCAGCGAGAACTTTTTCTCCGTGCTCCAGATCACGCCGCGGTATGGCCGGTTCTTCTCAACAGGCGACGACCGGACGGGAGCGTCCGTAGCCGTCGTCAGCGACCGTTACTGGCACAACCGATTTGGGGCCGATCCTTCCATCATCGGAAGCGCTATCACGATTGACCAGGCGCCCGTAACGGTAATTGGCGTCAGCCCTCCGGAGTTTTCGGGCATCTCCGTTGGCAGTAACCCGGATATTTGGCTTCCGCTCCACGCTTTGGATCGCCTCCGGCCTGACAGCAGGCGGTGGACGGATGCATTTTCGACGTGGATGGTCCTTGGTGGGCGCCTTCGAGCGGGGATCACTCGAGAGCAGGCGCAGGGCGAACTGGAGGTCATTCACCGGCGCTTCCTTAGGGAGGAGATATCAATCTCGGAGCTCGGCAGCCGGGAGAACGTGCAGCGCTTCGCTCGCGACGGTCACCTGCTGCTTAGAGCCGCCGGAAGCGGCATGGACAGCGGCCTGCGGAACCGCTATGCCTTCCCGTTGCAGGTGCTGATGGGGGCATCCGGCATTGTGTTGCTGCTGGCGTGCGCCAATATAGCCAACCTGCTGCTGGCCCGCGCTTCGAGCCGCCGCCGCGAGATCGCGGTGAGGCTGGCACTCGGGGCCAGCCGCGGACGGTTGGTGCGACAGCTATTGACCGAAAGCCTGGTTCTGGCATTCGCGGGTGGCGTCCTGGCAACACCGATGTCATGGTGGGGCAGCTTGATCCTTGTGCGCATGATCTCTACCGGAGATTCGCAGGCGCCGGTGGCCGTTGATCCAGACTGGCGCATCTTCACCTTTACCGCCGTTGTGTCGCTGCTCACGGGGATTCTCTTCGGCCTGGCGCCCGCCCTGCGCAGTACTCGCGCCGATCCGGGGCCGGTCATTAAGGAAGGCACGCGCCAAGTTGGCCGATCGTCGCATACACTGGACCGCACCTTGGTGGTTGCGCAAGTTGCGCTCTCTCTGGTTCTCATTACAGGCGCCGGACTCGTCCTGCGCACCCTCCAGAATCTCTGGAGCGTAAACATCGGATATAGCCGGGATAACCTGCTGATGTTCTCGGTGGACGCTAAGCTTGCCGGCTACCCAAGCGATCGCGCCGGTTGGATCTATCGGGAGATTCTTCGAAAGCTTCAGGCCCTTCCTGGCGTGAAGTCCGCCAGCGCTTCGGTTGTCCGTCCGCTGGACGATCAGTTCAACCTGGTTGACCAAGTGGACGAAATGGATGGCCGGAGACTGCCCCAGCGGAGTGTGATCCGCGTGGCTTGGAATGCTACCAGTCCCGGCTATTTTTCCACCGTTTCGACGCCGCTTATCTCGGGGCGGGATTTCCAACCGAACGATAACGAAACCGCGCCCAAGGTGGTCATCGTCAACGAGTCCCTGGCCCAAAGCGCTTTCCCAAATCAGAATCCCATTGGCCACCGGCTGGGTGAAGCAACCATCATTGGTGTCGTCAAGGATTCGCTTTATGGCGGCGCGCGCGACCAGCCGAGGCCTATTCTGTATCACCCGCTCTTCCAACACGGTGGGGCTCAAGAGTTCCAGTGGGGTTTTGTCTCCTTTGAACTGCAGTACGGCTCCCTCTCCAACCTTCTCAACGACGTGCGTCGTGAGATCGCTTCCGTGGACCCGAACCTGCCGGTGTTCCGCGCCAAGACACTGGTTGCTCAATCCGAGGAGGCATTGTTGAAAGAGCGATTGCTGGCCACGCTCTCCAGTTTCTTCGGAGCACTCGCTCTGCTGCTCGCATGCGTCGGTCTCTACGGTTTGATGGCGTATACAGTCGCACGCCGGACGGCCGAGATTGGCATCCGGCTGGCGCTCGGAGCCCGGCGAGAGCATATTCTGTGGCTGGTGCTTCGAGAGACGCTTTGGCTCACATTGGCAGGCATTGGAGCCGGAATACCTTTGGCGTTGTCGGCGGCGCGATATGCGAAGTCGATGCTGTTCGGAGTGAGCACGGCCGACCCGCTGACCATAGCAGTCGCCGTCGCAATTCTGCTCGGTGTTGCCGGGCTCGCTGGATACATCCCGGCGCGCCGCGCCCTCCGGGTGGGTCCCATGGTGGCCTTGAGATGCGAGTAAAGCGCGGGCTTAGGCCCGTCAGCCGGGCAGCATCTTTGAGATGTCGTTGTAAATCACGAACACCACCAGCGCCATGATGAACACGAAGCCCACCTTGAATACGGCTTCCTTCACCGTCAAGCTGAGATCGCGCCGCATGAACATTTCGAGCAGCAGCATCAGAATCACGCCGCCGTCCAGGATGGGAATAGGCAGCAGATTGAAGATCGCCAGGTTCAGGCTCACCATGGACATCAGCTCGAAGAACGCGCTGGGACCTTCCTTGGCCGCGTCGCCCGAAAGCTGTGCGATGCGGATAGGCCCGTCCACCGACCTCGCCGACATCTTCCGCTCCACGATGCCTTCCAGGAACTGATAGATCAGTGTGGCGCTCTTGCCATTTCGCTTCAGCGATTCTAAAAGCGCCTGCGGAAGCGGCAGACTGACCGATGGCGGTTCCAGACGCACGCCGATCATCCAGCGTCCTTCAGCCTGCTCGTGTTTAGGCGTGAGTGTCATCTGCTGCATCTGGCTGTCGCGCTTATAGGCCAACTGCAGCGGATTTCCGGCGTTGGCTGCAATCAGCTCGATGAACTGCGGGCTGGATCGAATGGCTTGCCCGTTCGCGCTGACCAGGATATCACCCCGCCTCAAGCCGGCTTGAGCCGCGGGCATGTTCGGGCTAACCGCGCCTACATGGGTTTCATACTGCTCCAGCCAGCCCGCGATGCCGACATAATTTCTTTGATCCAGCACCGGGGTTATCGTAAAATGCTGCCGCTGGCCGCCGCGTTCCACCCACACATCCACAGGCCGGTTCGCGCTGGAGACCTCTTTCATCGCGACATCGTCCCAGGTGGGATCGGTGGTGTTGCCAATCTGTACGATCCGGTCGCCTTCCTTGACACCCGCTTTTGCGGCCGCGCCGTCCGGAAGCAGGTAGCCGACCGTGGGGTTCGCGGTGCTCGGAATCTTGGGATAGCGCACCATGAACAAGCCCGTGAGAATCGCCACCGCCAGCAGAATATTCATCAACGGCCCGGCGAACGCGATGATCAGGCGCTGCCAGCGCGGCTTGGCCATGAATCCACGTGGGTCGGCAGCCGATGCATCGCCTGCCTGATCGCCCACCATCTTGACGTAGCCGCCAAACAAGATCGCCGAGAAGCGGAAATCCGTCTCGCCTTTTTTGAACCCGAACAGCCGCGGCCCAAAGCCGAAGCTGAACGTCTCCACGCGCACGTCGAAGAAACGGGCTGCCCAATAGTGGCCCAGCTCGTGGATCAAAATCATGACCCCGATTAGAACCAGCAGCCACCAGATATTGTGAAGGACTGTCAGCATAGGTTTACGCTTTCACGTACAATTCGCCGCTCCGGTCTCGCGCCGGATCTGTCTGGGCGATGCGCCGAACTACCTCGCGAGCCTGAGTTCGGGATTCGCGATCGATCTCCAGCACCTCGCCAATGGATCGCGCCTCGCGGCTGGGAACGCGTTCCAAGGTCTCTTCCACCACTTCAGCGATACCCGGAAACGAGATTTGCTTGCCCAAAAATGCTTCCACCGCCACCTCATCCGCGGCGTTCAGTGTACAAGTGGCGGATCCGCCCGCGCGCTGCGCGTCATATGCCAGTTTCAACAACGGAAATTTCTCGAAATCCGGCGCGGAGAAGGTCCAGGAGCGGTCCTGCGTCCAGTCCAGCCGGGGAACCGGCGCATCGTCGCGGTTCGGATAGGTCAGCGCGTATTGGATCGGCATGCGCATGTCGGTAGCCGAAATCTGCGCGATCACGCTGCCGTCGTTATACTCCACCATCGCATGCACTGTCGATTGCGGATGGACCACCACGTCCACTTCACTGGGCGGAAAATCGAAAAGCCAGCAGGCCTCGATCACTTCGAAGCCTTTGTTCATCAAGGTGGCCGAGTCAATCGTGATCCGCCGGCCCATTTTCCAAGTGGGATGATTCAAAGCCTGCGCCGGCGTCACTTTTGCGAGCTCTTCCTTGGGCGTGGTGCGAAACGGACCGCCCGACGCCGTCAAAATCAGGCGCGTCACCTCGTTTCGCCGCCCCGCGCGAAGACATTGGTGCGCTCCGTTGTGCTCGCTGTCCACCGGTATCATTTCCGTCCCGTGTTTCCGCGCCGCTTCCACCACCAGTTTGCCGCTGGCAACCAGCACCTCTTTGTTCGCCAGCCCGATCCGTTTGCCGGCCACAATGGCCGCGTAGGTAGCTTCCAACCCGGCCACCCCCACGATGGCCGACATCACAAAATCTACTTCCGGCGCGGTCGCCGCCAGCACCCGCGCTCGCGGCCCCCATTCCAGCTGCGGCCACTCGGATTTGGCCAATCCCGCGCCATCTAACCTGCCGATTAGATCCCGCCGGGTCTCCTCCGTTGCAACTACTACCACTTTTGGACGAAACCGCAGGATTTGGGTCGCTAGCAGGCCGGAGTTTTGGCCCGCCACCAGTGCGTGTACCGAGTACCGCTCGGGGTGCCGCCCCACAACATCCAGGGTGGATGCGCCAATTGAGCCCGTGGAGCCAAGGATCGCCAGTTTAGTCAATCGATCCATTATATCGTCATCCGGACGCAGTTCCACCCACAATGCCTCTCTAAGGGGTTGTTCAGATGGTCCGGAACCGATTCCTTTTGTAGCGGCTCAGAATCGGCGGGAAAAGACCCTTGCGGGCGCCGGGGAGGTTTGCTTCAGGGGTCTTATGAGGTTAGTCTCGCTTTGGTGGGAGTTGCCTCCCCGGCTTACTTCCAATACTAGTATATGATTTTGCGGAACGCAACAGTTTTCTGGATATTATTATTGACCCTTCACCTCGACGCCAGCCCAACTCTCCACCACTCGGATAGTGGTACAGATGTCAGATTCCCCGTAACCCATTGCTATTGCAGTCTGAAACATCTGCTGCGTGATGCCAGTAAGAGGAAGTGGCACGTTCATCTGAGCAGCAGACTCCAGAGCCAAGGAAACATCCTTCAACATCCATTTTGTGGAAAAGTTGGTGGTGAAGTCGCGTTTCAGCACATAGGGCGCCTTGAAAGAGATCAATCCGCTCTTGGCCGCGCTGTTGTTCAGGACCTCCAACATGAGTTCGGGGGCGATACCCCCCTTGGTGGCCAGCACCATGCCCTCGTTGAATGCCTGCATGATGTTGGCAAGAATCAAGTTCTGGGTCAATTTGGCCTGCAGGCCCATGCCCGGACCGCCACAATAATAGAATTGCTTGCCCATCGGCTCGAACCAAGGCTTGGCCCGCTCAAAGACCGCTTGCTCGCCGCCGATCATGAAGGTAAGTGTCGCGTTCTCAGCGCCCGGCTTGGACCCCGTACACGGAGCATCCAAGAAATGGACCCCCTTTTCGCCTAAGCGCTTACCCATCTCCCGGCTGGCCGCGGGGGAGATGGTGCTGGCATCGGCAACAATGGTTCCCTCCGTCGCGCCGCCGCAGACCCCATGCTCACCCAGCAGCACCTTTTCAGACATCGCGGTGTCCCCCACGCACAAGAACACGCAATCCGATCGCTCCGCTACCTCCGCCGGAGTCGCAAGAACGAAGCCACCCGCCTCCGAAGCCAGCTGCTTCGCCTTCGACGCCGTGTTCGACCACAGCGCCACCTCATGCCCCGCGCGAAGCAGGTTCCGAGCCATGGGGTAGCCCATAATGCCCAATCCCAGAAATCCTAGTTTTGCCATAAGTGAAAATGGTAGCAATGAAACCGAGCGTCCTGGTTACCAAGCGCATTTATCCCGAAGCCATCGAGCTCCTGCGGCAGCACTGCGAAGTGGATTATGAGGCAACCGATAACGGGCTCCCCACCGCCGAGCTGATCGGGCGCTTGCGCGGGAAGCAGGCCGTAATTTCGAACCTCACCGACAAGTTCACGCCTGAGACCATCGGCGCGCTGGAGGGTATCCGAGTGATCTCGAACGTCGCCGTTGGATTCGACAATATCGACATTCCCGCCGCCACACGCCACCGCATCATGGTAACCAACACTCCCGATGTGCTCACCGATTCCACGGCCGACTTCGCCTTCACCTTGCTACTGGCCTCGGCGCGCCGGCTCGTGGAAGGATCCCATTACGTCCATTCCGGCCTGTGGCAGGGCTGGGCGATTGACCGGCTGGTGGGTCGCGACGTCCACCATCGCACGCTGGGCATCTTCGGACTGGGACGCATCGGAACGGCTGTGGCGCGCCGCGCGCGAGGCTTTGGCATGCGGATCGTGTACAACGATCTTCAACGCGTGCCCGCTGCCATCGAGCAGGAACTGGCCGCCGAATTCGTTTCCAAGGAACAACTCTTGCGCGAGGCCGATTTCGTCAGCCTGCACGTGCCATTGTCAGACTCCACGCGCAAGCTCATCGGGGAACCCGAGCTGCATGCCATGAAGCCAACCGCGATTCTCGTAAACACCTCGCGAGGTCCCGTGGTGGATGAAGCCGCGCTGGCTAAGGCCCTGACGGAACACTGGATCGCCGCCGCCGGGATTGACGTTTTCGAGCGCGAGCCCGAGGTTCACCCGGAGTTGCTCCGGCTCGAGAATGCCACGCTCGCCCCGCACATCGCCAGCGCGACCGTGGATACGCGCCGGGAAATGTGTTTGATGGCCGCCCGCAACGCCCTGGCAGCCCTCGAAAACCGCCGTCCCCCGAATCTACTCAACCCGGAAGCACTGAGCCGCGACCGTCAGGAAGCGTAACGAACGCCCATGAATCCACCCCCGCCGGAGGATGCACGCATGCTTTACGCGCGCGGCTCCGTTACGTGGACGCGCTGGCTGACGGGCAACCCGCCAGCAGCTTTAGTACTAGCAGATCCGAGGCCTGAAAGCTCGCCATGCCTACTTTGCTCAAGTCTTCTTCGTTATCAACGATATGGCTGCGGATCAAGGTTCTGAAATCTTGCACCGACAGGCCTAGTTCTTCAGCCGCCTCCTGTTCGGAGTAGTGCGTTTTGGCGCGAGGGGCGAGGACTATTTGGTTCATCGTGATGGAAGGCTCACTTGCAGTCTACGGCCTGACGACCGGGAACCCAATCAGGCAGAGTACCTGGTCTCAGTGCCTGGTATCCCTGACGGACTTTCGTACTATATGGGATACACGTAGTCGACTCCATGAATGTAATTCTCTTCGGCGCAACAGGAATGATCGGACAAGGCGTCTTGCGCGAATGCCTGATAAACGACGACGTGGGGCTGGTGCAAACAGTAGGCCGAACCGCGACGCGTGTCCAGCATCCGAAATTGCGGGAGGTGGTTCATTCGGACCTGATGAACTACGGCTCCGTGGAAGCTGAACTATCCGGCTTCGATGCCTGCTTCTTCTGCCTGGGAGTTTCGTCGTCCGGAATGAAAGAGGCCGACTACGAGCCCGTCACATTCGGCATCACGCTGGCCGCCGCGGAAACCTTAGCGCGGCTCAATCCCCAGATGACATTCATCTATGTTTCCGGCGCCGGCACGGACTCTTCCGAACGCGGCCGCATGATGTGGGCGCGCGTCAAAGGCAAGACTGAAAACGCGCTGTTGCGTTTGCCCTTCAAAGCCGCGTACATGTTCCGCCCCGGAATCATTGAACCCAGGTACGGAATAAAGTCGAAGACTGGCTGGTATCGAGCTTTCTATGCGCTGGCCAAGCCGGTGCTTCCGGTGGTGCGATGGATATTTCCCGCTTACGTGCTGGCAACGGACGAGATGGGGCGCGCCATGCTCATTGTGGCGAAGCGGGGCTCTGCGAAACGAGTGCTTGAGACGAAAGACATCCGAGCGGTTTTACAGGGACCGGCAGGCGCTACACTCGAATGAAAGACTCCATTCATGTCAGACAAGCACTCTTCCCTACTTCGCCCGCACACGCAAGTTCTCACGCGCGGCTTTGATCCGAGTCTCTCAGTGGGCTCGGCGCGTCCCGCTGTTTTCCGCAGCTCTACTTACGTATTCTCCAGCCCCGAAGCCGCCGAACGCGCCTTTGATCTTATGGCCGGACGGGCCCAGCCCACGCCCGATGAACAGCCCGACTTGGTGTATTCCCGCTTCAATCACCCCAACGCGGAAATCCTGGAAGATCAGATCGTCCCGCTCGAAACCGGAGCGCACGCGGCGCTGGTGTTCAATTCCGGCATGGCGGCCATCGTTACAGCACTGCTCACGTTCTGCCGCCCCGGGCAGAGCATCGTCTACACCGTTCCTATCTACGGCGGCACGCAGCATCTGATTCAGGATTTTCTGGAACAGTTCGGCATCACCGGGATCCCCGTGATGGCCGGCCGCACCGAGGAAATGGACCGCGCGATTCTGTCCGCGCGCGAATGCGCGGTGGTGCTGATAGAGACTCCCGCGAACCCCACCATCATCATGACTGACATCCGCCACGCGGCCGAAAGCGCTTCCCGCTTGCCCGTGCGGCCGCTGGTGATGGTGGACAACACGCTGATGGGTCCCGCCTTCCAGCACCCGCTGATATTGGGCGCCGATCTATCCATCTATTCCGCCACCAAGTATCTTTCCGGGTTCAGCGACATGATCGGCGGCGTTATCATCGCCAGCGACCCGGCGCTGATCCGCAAGATGCGCAGCAAACGCTCGCTGTTCGGGAACATCCTGCAACCCGACGAATGCTGGATGCTCGACACGCGGCTGCCTACCGTCACGCTGCGCATGAACCGGGCCAGCAAGAACGCCGAGCGGATCGCGTCGCGCCTCGCGAATCATCCCAAGATCGCGCGCGTGCTTTACCCCACTCTCTTCACCGATTCCGAACAAGTCCGCATCACCCAGGCGCAATGCGATTTTCCGGGCGGCATGCTGTCCATCGATCTGCGCGGCGGCAAACCGGGGGCTTTCGAGTTTCTCCGCAACCTGCGGATCGCGCGCAACGCCGTATCCCTGGGCGGCGTCGAGACCCTGGTGTGCCATCCGAAAACCACCACTCACTCCGGATTCACCGAAGAGGAGTTCGCACAGGCCGGAGTTACCGACGGCCTGGTCCGCATCTCCATCGGAATCGAAGACTGGCGCGACCTGCTGGCCGACTTCGAGCAGGCCCTCGAAGCCGTGTAATACAGCGCATGGCCGCGCTGCGCGTCGCGTTCTTCGCCGATTCGTTTCATGAGGTCAACGGCGTCGCGCTAACTTCGCGGCAGCTCGACGCCTTTGCGCGCGGGCGCGGGCTGCCTTTCTTCAGCGTCCACATCGGCCCGAAAACCACGCTGCTCCACGAGGGAACCCACACCACGTTCGAGCTGGCGCGCGGCCCCGCGGCCTTTCCAGTAGAGCGCGATATGAGTTTCGATCCGCTATTTATGCGTTACGCGCGGCGCATGTCCCGAGCCTTGCGCGACTTCAGCCCTGACGTCATCCACATCACCGGCCCCAGCGACGTCGGAATCCTGGGCGCATGGGCCGCCAACCACCTGCGCATTCCCCTGGTGGCTTCCTGGCATACCAATCTCCACGAGTTTGGCGCGGCCCGGCTGGCGCGTATATTTCGTTTTCTTCCGGACGCGATGGTGCGGATGACTGAGAAGGGCATCCTCAACGCCTGTGCCCGCTTCTATCGCCTGGGCCGTGTGCTGCTGGCGCCAAACCCCGAGTTGATGCAAATGCTGCATGAGCGCACGGGACGACCCGTCTTCTTGATGCAGCGCGGCAGCGATACGGCGCTCTTCCGCCCCGAGCGGCGCGACCGCGCGGATTCCGATTTCGTGTTGGGGTTCGTGGGCCGGGTCACGCCCGAGAAAAACGTCCGGCTGCTCGCGGATATCGAGCGGGCGCTGGTGGAAGCGAATGTAAAGGCCTATCGCTTTGTGATTATCGGCGATGGCAGCGAGCGTGCCTGGCTTAAGGCCAACCTGCGCCGTGCCGAATTCCCGGGCGTTTTGAAAGGCGAAGCCCTCGCGCGCGCATATGCCAACATGGACCTTTTCGTTTTTCCATCGCGGACCGATACATTCGGCAATGTAATCCTCGAAGCGCACGCCTCTGGCGTGCCCGCGGTGGTTACCTCCGGCGGCGGCCCGAAGTATCTTGTCGAATCGGATGTCAACGGCTTCGTCGCAGCCGATGACGATGCTTTCGTGCGCGCCATCCTGCAGCTAGCGGGCGATCCCGCTCTGCACGGTCGCATGTGCCGCGCCGCGCGCCAGCACGCGCTCACCCGATCCTGGGATCGCGTCTTTGAGCAAGTATACGAGACGTACGTCAAGGCAACGGCGCCGCGCGCGTCAGCAAGCGTACGTCAAGCGGGGGGCGTGAAATGATCGCCTGTCGTCACGCTTCTCCAACACCGAAGAGCTTGCCGTCGCGGAATTCCACCGCGCATCGAGCCGCGCGCGTCAGCAAGCGTACGTAACCCCGGAGGCCCGTAACGCTCCCTTACGGTCGCGGCTCCGAACGAAACCCCAGCACCACGGCGCGTTTTCCCCCAGTAGCCAACCGCACGTTCCCCGACGCCCGCACCGAGCCGCGCGCGTCAGGGTCCGTGAAATAATCCGAACATTCCGGGCACAGAATGATTTGGTTTGGCATAAGCTGAGGAAGTGAAGACTGACACTGAC
>JAYTVY010000010.1:0-4908 GCA_043743755.1 Bryobacterales bacterium
GGGCGCGCAAGGGCTGATGCAGTTGATGCCCGCCACCGCCAAGCGCTTCGGCGTCACCAATCCCTTTGATGCCAAACAGAACATCGAAGGCGGCGTGAAGTATTTGAAGTTCCTGCAGAACACGTTCAAGGACGATCGCCTGGCTATCGCCGCCTATAACGCGGGTGAGAGGGCGGTTGCCCGTTACAACAACGTTCCGCCGTATGCGGAAACGGTAGCGTACGTGGCCCGCGTCGGCAAGCGATACGAGAAAGCGCGGCGCGACTCGGAAAGC
This sequence comes from Bryobacterales bacterium, assembly GCA_043743755.1. Taxonomy (GTDB): domain Bacteria; phylum Acidobacteriota; class Terriglobia; order Bryobacterales; family Bryobacteraceae; genus JALYHQ01. Next base: position 275 of record JAYTVY010000010.1, read on the forward strand.
CGGAAGCAGATTGTGGCCAAGGTGGCTAAGCCGGCGGAATCCCCGCCCGCCGAACCGCCGTACCGGCCGCTCGAGCAGTACATCGACGCGGAAGGCCGGTTACACTTGGTTACTCGCTAACGTATGCGCCACCTCCCCCCATCGCGCGCACATTGTCGAATGCTCTGGGTTTTCGGCATGTTGCTCTGGGGGTCCGCTTTATGGGGACAAGCCGAACCTGCGGCGCCTGCCGGCAAGGTGACCGCCGTGCGCTTCTGGTCGCTGGGCGACATCACGCGGATCGCGATTGAAGTGGATACCCCGGGCGATCTGAACGTCCGCTCGGATCGTCTCTCGAACCCCGATCGAATTTTCTTCGACCTTCCGGGCGCGCGGCCGCAGCTCGGCTCCCCGGCATCCCACGGGATGAACGTGATCCCGGTGGATGACCGCTTCGTGCAGCAGATTCGTGTCGCCGAACCGCGCCACGGAACCACGCGGGTGGTGCTGGATCTGGCATCTTCCGTGGACTGCGTCACGTCCGAGCTGGAGAATCCCTCGCGCCTGATTATCGAGCTGCGCGCGCACGGAACTCTCGCGAAATCGGTCAATCCGCCTGCAGTGACGCCTCCAGTTATTACCGCCGAAAGGCGCGTTTTCCAACCTCCGGTTCCCACTGCCGTTCGCCCGGTTTCTTCGCCCCCCGTTTCCACTCCGGCATTGATCGATCCTCCGCCGCAAGTCGCCTCGCGTCTGTATTCCCCTAAATCACTGCCGGCGTCCACTCCCGCCGCTGCCGCTGCGCCGCCGGTGCCCGTGGCCGCCAAGAGTACAACGCCGCCGCCGGCCACCGCCGCCACTTCATCGGAAGCTGCTCTGCCGGCTCGCCGGAACAGCACGGGCGACCGCTCCATGATCCGGGCGCTGGGTCTAAAGATCCATCGCGTGGTGCTCGACGCGGGTCACGGCGGCCACGACACCGGAAGCATCGGCCCCGAAGGACTTCGCGAAAAAGATCTGGTGCTGGATGTTACCCGCCGGCTCGGCGCGCTCATCGAAGAACGCCTGGGCAGTGAAGTGGTCTACACGCGTGCCGACGATACCTTCATTCCACTGGAGCGCCGCACCCGCATCGCGAATGATGCGCACGCCGATTTGTTCCTGTCCATTCACGCCAACTCGTCGCAAGTCCAAACCGCCACCGGCGTCGAGACTTATTACTTGAACTTCACCACCTCCAAGACCGCCTTGGAAGTGGCCGCCCGTGAAAACGCCGGCGCGGAGAAGAGCATTTTCGAATTGCAGGATTTGCTGAAGCAGATCGCCCTGAAGGACAAAGTGGAAGAGTCGCGAGAGTTCGCAACCCGGGTGCAATCGTCGCTGTACGCCGCGTCGACGCGCACCAACACGAAGTCCCGCGATCGGGGAATCCGTAAAGCGCCGTTCGTGGTTTTGATTGGCGCTTCCATGCCCTCGGTTCTGGCCGAGATCGGATTCGTGAGCAACTCCAAGGACGAAGTGATCATGAAGCGCCCGGATTACCGCCAGCGCATCGCCGAGGCGCTCTACAAAGGCCTCGCCAACTACGCGGGCACGCTAAGTCATTTTCAGGTGGCCCAAAGCCGCCCGTAGCAACCGCGCATCTAGCGGGCGACGCGCTCACTAGTGAGCAATTCCGGCGGGTCGGCTTCCAGCGAATAACTCAAGAACTCAACCCGATTGCGCCCGCGTTTTTTGGCAAGATACATGGCCTCATCGGCCTTCCGGATGAGTCCCTCGACGGTCACGGGATACCCCGCGGCGGCACACGTGGCGCCGAAGCTTGCCGTCATAGCGAAGGAGTTCTCGAATTCACCCACCGCTGATTGGGACAGCTTGACGCGCATCCGCTCGGCTTGGCGGTTGGTGGACTCCTCATCGCAGTTCGGAAGCAGGATGAGGAATTCTTCCCCGCCGTAGCGGCCCACGGCGTCGTACTGCCGGACCGATTGTTCCATCCGGCGCGCGGCCTCGCACAAGACTGCGTCGCCGGCGAAATGGCCATGCGTGTCATTGATGCTTTTGAAGCGGTCCAGGTCCACCATCACCAGGCCCACGGGCAACAGCTCGCGCTGGCTGCGGGCCAGCTCGCGCTGCAGCAGATCGACGATGGATGACCGGTTCCAGAGACCCGTGAGCGAATCCTTGGTAGCCTGTTCGCGCAGAGCCTCACGGGCGGCCAGAAGCTGCGCCTGCAGGTCCACCACGCGCGTGCCTGCGCGCAGGCGCACCTGAAGCTCATGCTGGTCGAACGGCTTGGTGAGGTAGTCGTCCGCGCCCGCTTCCATGCCTTCAATCAGGTCTTCCTTAAGGTTCTTGGAAGTCAGCAGCAGGATGTAGGTGTAAGGTTCGCGCGCCTGCAGCCGTACCCGCCGGCACACCTCCACGCCGGTCATCTCCGGCATCATCCAGTCCAGGATCGCTAGCGGCGGAGCATTCTTGCCCTGAAGGATTTCCCAGGCTTCGGACCCGTCGCTCGCCAGCACCACCTCGTAACCCCATCTCCGCAGAGTTGCATCCAGCAGATGGCGGGAAACGATACTATCGTCGGCAATTAGGATCTTCACGGGCTATTTCGAGCGCCACCGTATGGCGCCTTACACTTCTTCCGAAGCTCACATGTTCAACAAGCTTAGTCTTCTCATCGGCTGTAAACTGGGTTAACCTTAACCGAAAATGACCCCTTCCCCGCTCATCGCCGTAATCCGCCACGTTCCTTTTGAATCCCTGGGCTCCATCGAGGACGTGCTGCTCCAGGCAGGGCTCAAGTATCAATACTTCGATCTGTTTACCGGACAAGAGGCGCCCTCCGTTGAAGCCCTCTCCGCCCTGATTTCGCTAGGCGGCCCGATGTCGGCGAACGATCCGCTGGCATTTCTCGCCCGCGAGCTCCATCTCCTCCAATCCATGCTCCAGGCCGGCAAGCCGGTGCTCGGCATCTGCCTGGGAGCTCAGCTTCTCGCCCGAGCGCTGGGGGCGGCGGTGTATCCGAACAAGACCAAAGAGATCGGCTGGTTCCCGATTCAGCTCACCGGCCACTCCCAGTCCGATCCCCTGTTCCACTCACTCAGCGAGACCGAAACCGTGTTTCAGTGGCATAGCGAAACCTTCGACCTGCCTTCAGGCGCGGTATGGCTCGCGTCATCCGCCGGCTGCCCGCATCAGGCTTTCCGCTCCGGACCGAACGCCTGGGGACTCCAGTTTCATCTGGAAACAACCGCGGCGATGATCGCCGATTGGTGCGCCGAGCCGGTCAATTGCGGCGATGTCGCCAGCCTGCCTTCGCTTCCCGATGCGGGGCTTCACGCCGGCAGGCAGATGGAACTCGCGCGGCTTGTTTTTGGGCGCTGGGCGGAGCTGGTCAAATCCACCGTTGCGCAAAAGGAGTTCGCGTGATCATGAATGCGGTACGGAACACACGCCTGTTTCTCAGCGGTTGCCTGCTGATCTGGGCGTCCGCACAGAGTCCGGCCCCGCCCGCGTATCCGCAGAAATTCCGGACGTTCTACGCTCTCAATGATTCCAGCGCGCCCGAATCGTTGTCCCAGAATCTAACCGCCATCGCCGCCTCGGACCAGGCCCGTTGGAGCGCCGCGCCCTTCGGCGGCCTGCTGCGTATCGACGAGGGCGCCCCGCCGCACGACCGGCGTCAATATTTCGCCGGCCTGCGCTATCTCCCCGACGACACGGTTCTGGCTCTGGCGCCCGATCGCGACGGAGGCGTTTGGGTCCGCACTCGCACCGGCATCGCTCACATCGAACTGCGCCGCATGACGCTGGCCCAGAAAGCGGACTTCTTCGAGCAGCGCGTCCGCCAGCGCCATTCGCGCTACGGCATGGTGGCTGATTCCACGCTCACGACGCCCGGCCGCATGGAATCGAACCGGCTTACGCCCAACGACAATGACGGCCTGTGGACCGCGATGTATGCCGCCGCCGAGTGCTTCCGTTACGCCTCCACCAATTCGACAGAAGCGCTGGCCAACGCCCGCACCGCCATTGAGGCGCTGCTGTTCCTCGAACAGGTTACCCAGCGTCCCGGCTTTCCCGCCCGTTCGTACATTCGCAAGGGCGACTGGCGTCCCTCCGACGGCGCCTGGCACTGGACTCCTCGGGGCGACTATGAGTGGAAGGCGGACACCAGCTCCGACGAGATCGTCGGTCATTTTCTGGCCTTCTCGATTGCCTTCGATTTGCTCCCGGACGCCGAACTGAAGGCGCGAATCGTGGCCACCACGCGCAGGATCATGGATCACATCGTAGAGCACGGCTACACGCTGACGGATGTGAACGGCAAGCCTACCACCTGGGGGCACTGGGACCGCGAATACTTCGAGAGCCGACGCGGCCGCGCTGACAGCCCGCTCAACGCGGTGGAAATCCTCAGCTTCCTGAAGGTGGCCGAGCACATCACCGGCGACCCAAAATACGGCGCGGCGAGCCGCGGGCTGGGATACGCCAGACAAACCACGCGCCTGCTCGAGTTGAGCCGCGAAATCAACTACTCCGACGAAGAGCTCGCGATGCTGAGCTTTTATCCGCTGTTCCGCTATGAGCGCGATCCCGCGCTGCTCGCGACGTATCGCGGGGCGCTCGATCAATGGTGGCGAAATATC
>JAYTVY010000011.1:0-4809 GCA_043743755.1 Bryobacterales bacterium
ACCCTGGTCAAGGTCGCCGAGGCGTGGAACGTCCAGCGCCTGGTCGAGGGCGAGTCGCTCGGCGATACGCTGACGCGGCTGTTCCACAACACCCCGCTGCGCCCGCTGATCGACAAGCTCGCCACCGCCGGCGGCGACGCCAAGCTGGCCAAGGCGCGCCAGCTGGGCGCCGATTACGCAATCGATCACTATAAGCAGGACATCGCGGCCGAAGTGAAAAAGATCACCGGCAAGCGCGGCGTGGACATCGTCGTCGAGCACGTAGGCGAGGTCACCTGGCAGAAGAGCCTCGCCAGCCTCGCATCCAACGGCCGCCTGGTTACCTGCGGCGCAACTACCGGGTACGACGTAAAACTGGACCTCCGGTTCTTGTTCAGCAAACAGCAGTCCCTGCTGGGCTCGTACATGGGAACCATGGGCGAGCTGCACAAAGTGCTGAAGTTCGTGTTCAACGGGACTCTAAATCCGGTGGTTGATCGAGTATATCCGCTGGCCGAAATCGCGGAAGCGCACCGCCGTCTCGAAAACAACGAGCAGTTCGGAAAAGTAGTTGTGACCCCGTAACGCGTTAACCTACCGAATCTCAAACGTTCCAAACGCCAGCCCGAATTCCCTCGGATCCGCCGCCACCGGATGCGACGTGTGATCCAAATCCACGGACACCTCCACCACAGCGCGCCCTGTAACCGACGCCGGAAGCTTAAATTCAAAAGCGAATCCGCCCTCTGGAATGCGAACTTCTCCACCCAGCAACTCCCCATCGACGGACACTCGCATCTTCAGCGGACCCGCCTTCAACAGCGCTCCCGGACAAGATCCCTTCAAGTACAATTTTTCCCCATCCCGGCTCGGACCGCGCAATTTCACGGTGGCATGTTTCGGCATCCATCGAAAGCCGCCTTCGTTGGGATACCAGTCCAGTCCAAGTTGCTTGTCGTAGATCGGATTACCCGCATCCACCAGCGCCGCCACCGCGTTCCCAGCCTGAGACGCCGGCAAGGCGCGGTACTGGGCCGTGGTATCGCGGATTTCGCCGCGTCCCAGGTTATAGACCACGGCCTGATTCCCATCCAGAAGGCTCTTCTCGAGTGCGGGATCGATGGAAAGATCCGGCATCGCCGCCCGCGCCTCATTCGTAATTTCAGGATTCCCCGCCGAAGCCAGGTAAACTTCCTTCAGCCCGAACAGCCGGAAAGGATGGTGGTGCACCACGGACCAGAAGATTCCACTGCTGACTCCGGTAAGCAAAACCGGCGTGTCCGGTCGAGCGTGGCTGAGGGAGGCCACTCCCAGAACCAGCCGCTTGGTCTCCTTGGCGCTGTAATAGAGCAAGAGCGTCTGGTGCCGGGCTACTGGAACGGATACGGCCAGATACGACACCAGCAGCACGCCGGCGGCGATCCGGGCGGCCGTTCCGGCGCGCCATCCCGAGACCAACGCCCAGCCACCCCACATCGCCAGCCCGATCAGCGGAATGGTCAGGTAGTAATCGCTGATGTGATCCCGCAGCGGCAGCACCGGCGCCAGCACGATCAGAAACCAGGCCGGGAAAAATGCCGCCACCCATCGCCGCCGCCATAGCCTGCACACCAGAAATCCGATCAAGCCGGCCATCAAACCGGCCTCAATCGCAATCGGCCACCCCGCCCACGGAATGTCCAGCAAAGTCAGCCGGGCCGGTCCCAGCGCCCATTGCCAATAAGTCCACAATGTAGAGACCACGCTTTGATCCCAATGCATCCGATAAGGACCGCCGGCTTGCAGCGGCGCGGCCGCGATATGCACCGCGGCGTAAATCCCCGATGCCGCGAACAGAGGCAGCGTCTTGAAGAGTACTTCGCGAGCGCAACACAGGACAAAGAATACGGCCAGCGCTGGATAGACCACGTTCAGCTCCAGCACCAGAAATCCCACCAGGAAAGCGGCGCACTGCGCGACGTAGAAGCGCCACTGTTTTGTCTCCACGAATCGCAGCAAGAACCAGAAACTCAGCAGCAGAAAAAACGCGCACAGCAGTTCGTAATAAATCGCGGTCCAGGACATCGCCACTGCCAGCGCTTCATTGACAATCCACAGAACCGCCGCCCACCATGCCGCCGCGCGCGATCCCGTCAGCCTGGCGCAAACCGCCATGATCAGGATCAGCACGGCGGCGCAAGTGAGAAAAGCCATGATCCGGTAGGGCAGCGGATTCATGCCGAACATCGAGTAGAACGAGAGGAAGAACACACGCTCGCTCAGAGGCCGGATGGTCCCTTGCGCGAACGGCGTGAACAGCGCCCACCAGAGGCTGTGTCCGCTGTCCATCAGGTTGCGCAGGTTGAGCCATGCGAAGTCGTCTTTTTGGAACCAGCAGATCAGACCAGGCCAGTAAAGCGCGGCCGCCAGAAGTGGAGGAGAGGCCCAGTAGGCGGCGGTTCTGGGGCTAACCCGCATCGCTCAAATCCGGAGCCGGGAATACACGCTCGACGTCCCGAACGAAATACGGGCAGTCGCGCAGCGGCAAGAATCCCACATTCGCCCGGCTGCCCACCACCGTAAATACCAGGATGAGAGCCGTCGGGATAGCCTGCAGAAGGATCACTCCCAGGATACCGGCCAGCCACGCTGTAAGACCAAGAACGCTGAGGCGCGTAGTGAAGTACAGAGCGATGCCGGTAGCCACCAGCAGGGCTTCCAGCGTGAGCGCCAGTGCGATTCCCACCAGCAGCCGCGCACCGATTATGTCGCCGTACACAAAGAACGCGCTGAGGCCGTGCAGCAGCAGCCCGATGAAGTTCATCTTGGAGCCGCCGGTCAGCCGCTCTCCGCGCGCGATGGGAACGGTTCGAAACAGTATCCGCGACCGGATGACGGCGGCGGCGTAATGATTCCAGATCTCCGGCACCACCACCAGCTTCGCCAAGCCTTCAAAAGGGACCACGCTGAAATTGCCCACCCGCACCTGATCGCCCGTAATCAGCCAGTGCAGCATCCGGTAAACGCGATACAGAAAGCGGAAGGAGAAGCGCTCCAGCCGCTTGGCGCGCGCCGCGAAGATAATGGACCGCCCTGCATCGCTGTCAAAACTCCGGATCAGCGCCGGAACGTCCGAGGCCCGGTCTTGCCCATCCGCGTCCATCACCACTACCGCGCCGCAAGGCAGGTTTTGGTAGACGAACACCAGCCCCACCGCGATAGCGCGCTGGTGGCCTAGATTCCGGCGAAGATGCAGGATCCGGACGCCGCGCAGCAAGCTATAGGATTGCGAGGCGAAACCTAGCGGCATCGCCAGCGTCGAGCCATCGTCGATCAGCAGCACCTCGGGAGCAATCGGGCATCCCGCCAGCGCGAGATCCAGATCTTTCAGCAGCAGCGCCGCCGCTTCCCAGTCGTTAAACATGGGAATAAGAATAACGGCGCGACTTGCTTGAGGCTGCGCGATAACCCGCCATTATCTCACAACGCGTCTTCTTCCCCCCGGCAACGTACAACGCAGCGGAGCCGCGACCGTCAGGAAGCGTAACGACCGCAAGTCATTTCACGCCCGCAGACTGTACACGCTTGCTTACGCGCGCGGCTCCATCGCCCGCTACCAGACATTCCCCCGACCGCCGCGGCCCTGAGCAGCGGCTTGCCGGGCGAGCTCGGCCTGGACTTCCGGCCTGATGTCAAGCGTGAGAATCATGGGAGCCTCCATCTTCATTATCGCCGGTCTACCTCGCTCTAAGCACTACAGGCGTGCAAATACTCTCACTCCTCGCACATCCGATAGCGCGCTCGCACGCGCAAATGGCCTTCGCGTTCTCTTCGATTCAGTGTTCGCCTCCTCCGTCTACTTCGCCCGAAACAGCAGCAGATCCAGACTGAACGTCACTCGCATCGCATGCACTGGCTCCGCTCGCAAGGGCCGGTAGATTGAATGCAAAACGTCGTTGACGGCGTCCGCGTCAAGCTCCGCCGCCGTGGTGACCCGGCATTGATTGATGAGCATGAACTGGTGCCCGAATGTCTCCACGGTTCGGGCCACGCGATCGCGTCCCGCGCCGCGCACTTCCGCCAGATCGTCAGGCGCGGGAACGGCAACCACCAGGCGTCCATTGTCGCGCAGTACCCGCCGGAATTCGCTCGCATTCATCCGCGCGGTGATCGACAGCAGGAGCGAGAAAGAAGCGTCGGCGTATGGAATGAAGCGATCGGCATTGGCTACAATCCATTCGCATTCGGGATAGCGCCGCGCCGCCAGGTCCACTGCCGCGCTCGAGATGTCCACCCCATGCGCATCGAAACCGGCTTGGCGCGCCAGGCTTCCGAGATAGAAACCGTCCCCGCAGCCGGCATCCAGAGCGATGTCGTTCCGCGATGCAATCGTGAACTCGGCGAGCGCGTTCAGCAGCGGTCCGGTCACGCCCCGGTCATGCAATCGCCGCCGAGCCGCCACCGCGGCCAGCGTGTCGCCCGGTTGCCTTGATCGCCGCTCCTGCGGTTGGAGCAGGTTGACGTATCCGCTGCGCCCGATGTCGAACGAATGTCCCCGCGCGCAGAGCCATCGCCGTCCCTCGCGCACCAACGCCGTACGGCAGTCGCGGACCGGGCAGAGCAGCACCTGTCGAGTGTAACGGATCCTGCTGGATTTGTCGGTCACAGCCCGCGAATATACTTCTTTATCGTTTCCTGCCATAAACTTAGCGCCCACTCCCGCCTACCCCGAAATCCAGATTTAACCCCCTCCACGATAAACTCGAATCAGTGCTTGGTAATCGGCTATCGGAACCAAGCCACCGCGTCGCTCAGGAGCTCCTAGGCTCCCCTGGGGGTCGGTAATTCGAT
>JAYTVY010000012.1:0-3881 GCA_043743755.1 Bryobacterales bacterium
CCGGCTCGAAGTCGCTGGGCGCCAAGTCGAGCGGCGGCCGCAAGGGCGCGGCGAAGAGGAAAAAGTCATGATCGGAATGCGAACGTGGCTGGACGTGGCCGATAACAGCGGCGCACGGAAGCTGATGTGTATTCTGCCGCGCGGCGGCGACCTGGGATTGCGCGCCGGACTCGGCGACGTAGTTACCGCCAGCGTGAAGGAAGCCACGCCGGAATCGGCCATCAAGAAGGGCAAAGTGGTGCGCTGCGTCATCGTGCGGATGCGCAAGGAAGTCCGCCGCAGCGACGGGACGTATATCCGGTTCGATTCGAACGCGGCCGTGCTGATCAATGAAGTGGGCGAGCCGGTGGGGACGCGCGTATTCGGTCCGGTGGCTCGCGAGCTGCGCGAGAAGCGCTTCATGAAGATTGTTTCTCTCGCGCCGGAGGTCATCTAGAAGCATGCCGGGCAAGAAATTCACGGCGCCAGCGCCGGACAAGATCAAGATCAAGAAGGACGACCAGGTGAAGGTGATCGCCGGTAGTGACAAGGGCAAAACCGGGCGCGTGATCTCGGTAAACCGCAAGACCGGAAAGGTGCTGATCGAGGGCGTTTCCATGATGAAGCGGCACACCAAGCCGAATCCGTCCAAGCAAATCAAGGGCGGAATCGCCGAGCGCGAGAGCCCCATCAGCTCATCGAACGTCATGGTGCTCACGTCGGGCGGCGTGGGGACGCGCGTGGGGTATCGCCTGGAAGGTTCGGGCGCTTCGGCCCACCGTGTGCGAGTGGCGCGCAAAACCGGCGAGCCGCTGGACAAAAAGTAAGGACTTGGAATTATGGCAAAGAAAACGGAAACGCAGGCTGCCGGAATTGAGAATCCCCGAAGTACCGGGAGCACGGTGGCGCGGCTGAGAACGCATTACAACACCAACGTGATTCCCGCTCTCACCAAGGAGTTCGGCTATGGCAACGTGATGGCCGTGCCGAAAGTGCAGAAGGTGTCGGTGAACATCGGCCTGGGTGAAGCCACGCAGAACGGCAAGTTGATGGATGGCGCGGTAAATGAGCTGGGCCAGATCGCCGGCCAGAAGCCGATCATCACCAAGGCCAAGAAGTCCATCGCCCAGTTCAAGCTGCGCGAGGGCATGGCCATCGGCTGCATGGTGACGCTGCGGGGCGACCGCATGTACGAATTCCTGGACCGTCTGATGAACGTGGCGCTGCCGCGCGTTCGCGATTTCCGGGGCGTTTCGAGCAAGAGCTTCGATGGACGCGGCAACTATACGCTGGGCATTCGCGACCAGTTGATTTTTCCCGAGATCGACTACAACAAAGTGGACAAGACCAAGGGAATGAATATTTCGATAACCACCAGCGCCCGCAACGACGCTGAAGGCATGGCGCTGCTGAAGCATATGGGCATGCCATTCCGGCAATAGGAGTCCGAGGGAATTTTCATGGCCACTACCGCAAAGATCGCAAGAGATGAGAGGCTGTTCAAGGAACAGGCCGCTAAGACCGCGAAGTTCGCCTGCCGGCACCGCAACCGCTGCTTTCGCTGCGGGCGGCCGCGCGGCTTTTTGAGTAAATTCCGTTTGTGCCGGATTTGTTTCCGGAATCTCGCTCTCGCCGGGGAAATCCCAGGCGTGATCAAGGCGAGCTGGTAATGGAAGGATTACGGGGGTTCGAAGCATGACCACATCCGATCCAATCGCCGATATGCTGACGCGCATTCGCAATGCGATGAGCGCGCGCCACCCCAAGGTGGACGTGCCTGCGTCCCGGCTGAAGATGGATATCGCGCGCATTCTTAAAGAAGAAGGCTACATCATGAACTACAAGCTGGCGGATGAGGGAGCGCGGCGCAGTATCCGCATCTACCTCAAGTACACGCCCGGCAACGTCCCGGTGATCTCGCGCATCGAGCGCGTGTCCCGGCCCGGCTGCCGCGTGTATGTGGCCAGCAAGGAAGTGCCGCGGGTTCTGGGCGGGCTGGGGATCAACATCCTCACCACGCCGCGCGGCGTGATGACGGGCTCCAGCGCGCGCAAAGAGAATGTCGGCGGGGAGGTTCTGTGCCAGCTCTGGTAAGGGCTGAAGCATAGGAGAGCATATGTCGAGAGTCGGAAAAAAACCTATCCCGGTGCCCAAGGGCGTCAAGATCGAAATTGGCGACCGTCTTGAGGTGCAAGGGCCCAAGGGCAAGCTGAGCGTCCCACTGCCCAGCGGCGTCCGGGTGCAGCAGAACGACAATACACTGGATCTTTCCCGCGATGGCGATCAGTTTGCCGCGCTGCACGGGCTTACCCGGGCGCTGCTGGCCTCGGCCGTCGAGGGCGTATCGACGGGATTCACCCGCGAGCTGGATATCACCGGCGTGGGCTACCGCGCCGACGTAAAAGGGAAGGTCGCAACGTTTACACTGGGATATTCGCATCCCATTGAAGTGCTGCTGCCTGAGGGCGTGGACCTCAAGATCGACAAGCAGACCCATCTGGTGCTCACCGGCTATGACAAGCAGATGGTGGGTCAGGTGGCGGCTAATATCCGGGCCCTGCGTCCGCCCGATCCGTACAAGAACAAGGGCGTCCGTTATACCGGGGAGCAGTTGCGCAAGAAGGTCGGCAAGACCGGAGCGAGTGGAGCAAAGTAATGGCTAAGCATTCGAGAAACGACGTCCGGCTGCGCATTCACACCCGTATTCGAAGCCGCGTGCGCGGCAGCGAAGAGCGGCCCCGGCTGGCGGTGTACCGCAGTGTGAATCATATTTATGCCCAGGTGATTGACGACCGCAAGGGACATACGCTGGTGGCGGCTGCCTCCACCAGTAAGAAGTCCGGTGTGGGTAACGGCGGCAATGTCGCCGGTGCGAAAGAGCTTGGACGCATCATCGCCGAGCGCGCCAAGGAAAAAGGCATCACCAAAGTAGTTTTCGACCGCGGCGGATATCTCTACCACGGCCGCATCAAGGCCCTGGCCGACGCCGCCCGCGCGGCAGGATTGGAGTTTTAGCGCATGCCGGCAATGACCAAACCGAAACGTATTGAGGCCAACAGCCTGAACTTGAAGGAACAGGTGGTCTCCATCAACCGCGTCACCAAAGTGGTGAAGGGCGGCAAGAATCTCAGCTTCTCGGCGCTGGTGGTCATCGGCGACCCAGGCGCGAAGATCGTCGGATTCGGAACCGGCAAGGCCAAGGAAGTTCCGGCAGCCATCAAGAAGGGGATTGAGGCCGCCAAGAAGAACCTGCGCAAGATCAACGTGCTGGAAACCACCATTCTGCATCCGGTGCTGGGCCGCTTTGGAAGCGGGCTGGTTCTGCTGAAGCCGGCTCCGGCTGGAACCGGCGTCATTGCCGGCGGTCCGGTGCGCGCGGTGATTCAAGCTTGCGGCATCCCCAATGTGCTGACGAAATCCATCGGATCGCATAACCCGCACAACGTGGTTAAGGCGACTATCAACGCGCTGGAGCAATTGCGCGACAAGGCGGCTGTCGCGGAGATGCGCGGCATCCCCATTGAAAAGGTTCACGGTTAACCATATGGCAGAAGGCAAAATCAAAATCCAGCTTCACGGCAGCCCTATTTGCTGCCCGGAGAAGCACAAGGCGATAGTACGGGCATTGGGACTCCGCACAGTCAACCGCAGCGTCGAGAAGCCCGACACTCCGGGATTCCGGGGTATGGTGGCCAAGGTGCCGCACCTTTTGCGGATTGTCGATTAGGCGAGGCATATCATGAATCTCAGCAATCTAAAGCCGCCGAAGGGCCAGAAGCATAAAAAGCAGCGCGTCGGGCAGGGCATGGGCAGCGGCCGCGGCAAGTATTCGGGACGCGGCGCGAAGGGCGCCCGGTCCATTTCGGGTTATTCCATCATGCGCGGTTTTGAAGGCGGCCAGA
>JAYTVY010000013.1:0-3082 GCA_043743755.1 Bryobacterales bacterium
CCGGCATCGTGGACGCCATCAATCAAATCAATCAGCAGAGCACCGGCCCTAAGCTTCAACTGACCAAGGCGGATGCCGGCGGACGGACCTTCTACACGGTTACCGCCGACGCGACCGCGAAGCTGCCGGTGGAGATCGACTACACCTATGTCGACAGCTACCTGCTGGCCGCCTCCAGCCGGACTCTGCTCACGCAATCGATTCAGAATCGCCAGACCGGTTATGGGCTGGCCCATTCAGACCGTTTTCGCGCACAACTTCCGCGCGACGGCCAAGTCAACTTCTCGGCGATTCTCTATCACAACATCGGCACGGCGCTGGCGCCCATCGCCGATCAACTGAAGAATACCAACGTGCTGTCTCCGGCGCAGCGGGGCGCCATTGACACGCTGTCCGCCAACAGCGCCCCCGGCCTGATTTATGCGTATGGCCGGCCCGATCGCATCGTGGTGGCAACGAACAGCGGCTTCTTCGGCCTCAACGTCAACAGCCTCGCGCTGTCCACCATTTTTCAGAATATGGCCCGTCCGCAAAGTGCCACGATAAGACAGTAAACCATGATGCCTTCGCCCAGCACACTCCCCATTGACCCGGCTCGCCCCAGCGGGCCGGTAATTCAATTGGATGGATTGGGAGTGCGGCTGGGCGGCCGGCAGATCCTCGAAGACCTTACTTGTTCGCTCTCTGGACGCTCCATCGGATTGCTGGGACCGAACGGCGCCGGAAAATCCACGCTCATCAATGCCCTGATTGGATTCCATCCGCCCGCGCAGGGCAGCGCTCGCGTCTTTGGCTTGGACGTGCGCACCCAGCTCCGCCAAATCCGCGCGCTGGTGGGCTACATGCCCGAGAATGACGCGTTCATAGCGAACATGACCGCGGTATCGTTCCTGCGCTTGATGGGCGAGCTCTCCGGCCTGCCCCCACAAGCGGCCCTCGAACGCGCTCACGAGTCGTTATTCTATGTCGGCCTGGGCGAGGCGCGCTATCGCAAGCTGGGCACTTATTCGCTGGGCATGCGGCAGCTCGCCAAGCTCGCGCAGGCGATTATCCACGGACCCCGCCTGCTGATTCTGGACGAACCTACCAACGGTCTGGACCCGCCCGCGCGCCAACGCATGATCCGCCTGATCCGCGAAATGCGCGACAGCGGCGAGATCCGCGTGCTGCTGTGCTCCCACTTGCTGCGCGACGTGGAAGAATGCTGCGAAGAGGTGCTCATCCTGAAGCAGGGCCGCATCGTGCATTACTCCAACCTCGAAGAGGAGCGCCGCGCCAACCTTCGTTTCGTCGAGATTGAAACTCACGGCGAGGACGCCGGTTTCGCCGAAGCGCTGCGCCAGCTTGGCTGCGAGTGCGCCTTCGCCGGAGGACGCCGCTGGAAAATGGTGCTTTCCGAAGGCGCCGAAATTCGCGATATCTACCGCGTTGCAGGCGAGCGCAACGTCCAGCTCCGGCGCGTCAATTACCGCCGCGATTCGCTTGAGGACATCTTCTTGAAAGCCATGGAAACTCCACCCCCGCTACCTTCGCTGGAGGCTCGCAATGGCAGTCTATAAGCGCACGTATCGGGGTTACTCCGGTCCGTTGACGCCGTCCTGGCCGCGCTTCCTGGTGCTGGCCAAATATGCATGGCGCGGCCTGTTCCGGTCGCGTTTCATCACTGCGCTGTTCGTCATCAGCTTTTTTTATCCGTTGGGCGCGGCGCTGGCGCTCTACGCCAATCACAACACCACCATCCTGTCGCTGTTGCGCGTCAGCTCCGGCCAGCTCTTCGAAATCAACGAGCGCTTCTTCATCACCTTGCTGATGGTGCAGGCGAACTTCGCCTACTTGCTGATTTCCTTCGCCGGACCCGGTCTGATCTCTTCCGATGTTTCCAATGGCGCCATCCCTCTGTATCTCTGCCGCCCCTTCTCGCGCACCGAATATGTGCTCGGGAAGATGGCCGTGCTGTTCAAGCTGCTCTCCTGGGTGATGTGGGTGCCCGGCCTGATCCTGTTCGGCGTCCAATCCACGCTGTCCGGTTCCGCCTGGATGTTCGCGAATCTCCGCTACGCGATGGCCATTTTCGTCGGTTCGATTATTTGGATTTTAGTTCTCTCGCTGATGGTGCTGGCACTGTCGGCCTGGGTGAAGTGGCGGATCGCCGCCGGTGCTTTATTGCTCGCCTCCTTTTCCATCCCCGCCGGCTTCGGCGCCGCCATGGACGCCATCTTGCATACCCGCGTGGGGCTCGCCTTCAACCTGCTGGGCGATTTTTACGCGGTCTGGTTCGGTCTTTTCGGCGTGGATCCGCCCGGCCGGCTCTCCACCCCCACCGGCTGGATTATGCTCGGCCTGATTTCGGCCGCGTGCTTGTGGCTGCTCTCGCGCAAGATTCGCGCGCGGGAGGTAGTGCGATGAACATGCCCACCGCGGGAAATCTGGTGGTGCTCGACAATGTCTCGAAGTTCTACGGCGACGTGCTCGGCGTCAACCGCGTAACCCTCTCCATTCCCCCCGGCATCACCAGCCTGGTGGGCCCCAACGGGTCCGGCAAGACGACGCTGATGAACCTGGTCACGGGCTTGCTGCGTCCCACCCGCGGCCACATTCGCGTCCTGGGCATCCCGCCGGACCGCCCCGAGGAACTGTTCCGCGTCCTCGGCTATTGCACGCAGTTCGATAGTTTTCCGCGCGGGCTCACCGGCTTCCAATTCGTCTATTATTCGCTGCGGCTCTACGGCTGCGCGCACGGGGAAGCCGAGGATCTGGCCTGGCGCGCCATCGAGCGCGTTACCATGACCGACGCCGCCAACCGCAAAATCGCCGGCTACAGCAAAGGCATGCGCCAGCGTATCAAGCTGGCCCAGTCCATTTGCCATGGCCCTTCCGTCCTGATTCTGGATGAGCCGTTGAACGGCTTGGACCCGCTGGTGCGCGCAGAGACCATCGCACTGTTCAAAACGCTTGCCGAAGAAGGCATGCACGTGATCATCTCCAGCCACATCCTGCATGAAGTGGACAAGATATCTGACCAGGTGATCCTGCTGAGCAGCGGCTACGTGGTGGCCGAGGGTTCGATCCATGGCGTGCGTCA
>JAYTVY010000014.1:0-13524 GCA_043743755.1 Bryobacterales bacterium
CCAGCCCGCGCCGGAGCTGGTGGTCCTGTTTCTGCCTGGCGATCACTTTCTGCACGCCGCGCTGGAGCACGTGCCGGATTTACTGGAACAGGCATTGGCGCGGAAGGTGCTCATCGCCACTCCGGTGACGCTGATTTCGGTGCTCAAGGGAATTGCATACGGCTGGACGCAGGAACAGCTGGCGCAAAATGCCGAGGAGATCCGCAAGGTCGCATCCGAGTTCTGCGCGCGCCTGCAGACCGTTTACGAACACTACTCGGACACCGGCCGCCAGCTTGAAAAAACGGTGGAGTCGTACAATCGGTCGGTGGGGAGCTGGGATCTGCGGCTGACGCCCGCCTTGCGCAAGATGCGCGAACTGGGGGTGGGCGGCGAGGACGAGCCGGTGCTGCCGGATCGCATCGACGTGGTGGCACGCCAGCCCCGGGCGGCCGGGTAAATCACCGCGCGGCCTGGGACTCCCGCCGCAGCTCTTCCCGTGCCGCCTCGGGCACGATGCGCCAGTTATTATCCGGGCCGGCGGGGAACTGCTTGTGCTCGGTGTAATAGCGGATCAGCAGATCGCGAATCTCTTCGGGAGATCGCCAGACTACCTTGGCGTCACGGAACATGGTATAGCCCGCGCTTCCGGCGGCGCGGTAATTGTTGACCGCGATGCGAAGCTTTTGGTCATCCGCGAGCGGCTGGCCATGGAAGCGGAGATTGCGGATGCGGTCTCCCGCGGGGCGAGTGAGGTCGATCTCATACTCCACGCCTTCGGCCATATCGTAGTTGTAGCCGATCACCTGGGAATTGATCAGCGGGCCGCGGGTACACGATGGATCGGGGCAGGCGAGAAAATAGCGGGCGGCGTTTTCGAGCGCCTCTCGAACCATGCGGCCGGTACCCTCGATGGCGTAAAGCTGGTTGTCGTACACGTATAACGCAGCGATCTGGCGGACGGTGACGGGCCCTTTGTCGATGCGCGCGCGCGGATTGAATGACGACGCGAAGGAGACATCGGCGTGCGCGGCCTCCATCTGGACGCGCTGCACCGCATCCAGCAGTGCGGTGTCTTCAACGCGTGCGTAAGCGCCATCCAGCGCGGCGGGAGACTCGGAGATGCGCGTATTCAAGTAACGCTCGGCGAGCGCATGGTAAGGCGCGGCAATCGCGGCGATAGCCGGATCCACTGGCGTATCCGCGTTAAGCGGGATCAAGCGGCTGGATTTGGAAGCCACGGTCCAGTGGCCGGACGCATCGTCAAGCGTGAAATCCATGCTGCCCAGCGACCCGCCCCAGTTTTTCGGCTGCATGAGGAGCACGCCGTTCACGCGGTAGTCCGAGAGCTGGGAATGCGTGTGGCCGAAGATAATCGCGTGGATGCCGGGCACCTGCTCGGCGATCTCATACACCATGTTCTCGCGGGAATCATCGGCACGAACCGCGCCGGTCTTGAGATCGCGATCAAGCCCGGAGTGAGCCGCGACCAGCACCAGGTCGGGATGATGTTTCGTGCGCAGATCGGCGAGGGCGGCGCGGACCGCCGCAACGCCATCGTCAAAAGTGAGGCCGCGATAATGTTCGGGCGTCTCCCACGACGGAATCAGCGGCGTGGTGATCCCGATGATCGCAATCTTCACTCCGGCGATTTCCTTGATGAGATAGGGGGCGAAAGGCTGCGTGCCGGCGCCGGCCTGGACGCGGGTATTGGCCGAGAGCCATGGGAAATGCGCCTGCGCTCGGGCGGCCTCCAGGTTCTTCAGGCCATAGTTGAATTCATGATTGCCCAGCGTCATGGCGTCATAGTGAAGGGCATTCATGGCGGCCATCATGGGATCGCCCCGCGGCCGCGCGCCGTCGAAGTGAAGATCGAGCGGAAGATGGCCCGCGCGCACATAGTATTGCCAGACGTATTCGAGCGGGCTGCCCTGAATGGTGTCGCCGCAATCGATGAGCAGATTATTGGGATTGGCGGCGCGGGCCGCGGCGATGTGCGTGGCGATGCCGGCGAGGCCGCGCGCGGCCGGACGAGCGGTGAAATAGTCGTAGGGAAGCAGGTTGCCGTGCAGATCCGTGGTGGCCAGGACAGTGATGGTCACCTGTTTGGCGCCGGCGCAGAGCGATACCGCGAAGAGCGCGAAACGGAAGCGGCGGAGGAGCATTCGGGGCAGCGCTTTCAGTATAATTGAAGCGAAATGAAAGCTATCTTGATTGCATTCCTGGCCGCATCCGCGCTGTTGGCGCAGAAGCCCGCAGCCACCGCTAGACGCGCTCCCGCCGGACGGCCGTCGCTGATGAATCCGGGGTCGCTGAAAGCCACTGCGCCAGCGGTTTACAAGGTGAAAGTAGTGAGCACGAAAGGCGAGTTCACCATCGAGGTGCATCGCGACTGGGCGCCACTGGGGGCGGACCGCTTCTACAATCTGGTGAAGAACGGTTACTATGACGATGCCAGCTTCTTCCGCGTGATTCCGAACTTCATGGCTCAGATTGGGATCAACGCTAAGCCGGCGGTGACCAAGGTTTGGGATACCGCCATGATCAAGGACGATCCGGTGCTGAAGAGCAACACGAAGGGATACGTCACGTTCGCTACGTCGGGACCGAACTCGCGCACCACGCAAATATTCATCAACTTCAAGGACAACTCGTTTCTGGACAAGATGGGCTTCTCGCCGTTCGGCAGCGTAGTTGATGGAATGGACGTGGTGGACAAGCTGTACAGCGGTTATGGCGACGGCCCTCCAGAGGGCCGGGGACCGTCTCAGGCGAAGGCGTCGGCTGAAGGGAAGCCGTACATCGATAAGAATTTCCCGGAGCTGGACAGTATTAAGACCGCGCGGATTGTGGGGGAGCCGGCGCCCGCGGCTGCGCCCGCACCGGCGAAGAAGCCTGGAGCGAAGAAACCGGCGGCGAAGTAACCGGCGGATTGAAGAGAAAGGCCGGGGGCGGCGCCGGTGGGGAGGTTACGATACTCGGCGGGGAATGGAGGGACGGGGTTTCGGTGCGCTTCCTGACGGGCGCGGCTCCGAAAGCGCCGATCGGACAGCGCGGATCGGACGGCGCGGCTCCGAAAGCGCGGATCGGAAAGCGCGGATCGGAAAGGGCGGATCGGACAGGGCGGATCGGAAAGCGCGGAGCGGTCGCGCCGGATCGGAAAGCGCGGATCGGAAAGCGCGAGTCAGTGGTGGGGGTCGAAGGGAATCTCGAAATAGAAGATTTCTTTTCCGGTGCCGGCCACGCGAATGCCGGTTAAGTAGAATTTAGCGCCTGGAAGCAGACGGGTCTGGAAGTAGAAGAAGCCGTTCGCGGCCTCATGGGCGGGCAGCATGCGGGGAGCGAAGGCGCGGCCTTCGATTTCCCAGCCCGAGAGCGGATTCTTATGTTTTCCCAAACCGGGGATGGTGGGGGCGCCGCTGCCCATCTTTGGCTGGCGCGGGCCCTCGGCCGAATATGCGACATCGGAGGCAGGCGTGTTCTCCACACGGCGGTTATCAGGACCGATATACTCGACTTCAATGTGGTCCAATTTCAGCGCCTCGCCGGTGTCGTTTTGAATCACCACCAGCACCGGCAGGATTCCATGCTGGTTGGGATTGGTCTTGCCGAAAGCGGTGTGCGCGAGCTCGACGGTATCGTAGGGCACCGCCGCCACGGTGACCTTATCGTTGGTCTGGTGTGATGGATAGGATGCGGCCGCACCAGGCGCGAAGCGGTCGTCTTTCTTATCGGCGCCGGCCAGCAAAGCCAGGCTCATGACGGCAAAACCGCCTCGCAAGAGTATTTTCATGGATCTCCTCTACGTGGGATGCCGCGCGCTGGCGTTCCCGTTACTTGTATTTTATTTCTTATTTCGCGGGATTCGGAATCCGCGCTATTTCCGGAACTTTATGGAACGGCTGGGAGGCCGTCCCGAGGGATTCCAGCAGGCTGCTCCGGGTTCCATCTGGGTACACGCGGTTTCGGTGGGAGAAGTGATCTCAGCGGTGAGTCTGATTCGTGAGCTGAGGCTGCGTGCGCCGGGAGTGGCGGTGTTCGTATCCACCACCACGCTGGCCGGGCGGGCGCTGGCGGCTGAGCGCTTAAGCGGAATAGCGGACGCCGTTTTCTATGCTCCCATCGACTATGGGTTCGCGGTCCGGCGTGTATTGCGGCGGATTCGTCCGTCGGCGGTGGTGATCCTCGAGACCGAGATCTGGCCGCTGCTCTATCGCGAAGTGAAGCGAGTGGGGTGCGCGCTGCTGATCGTGAACGGCCGCATTTCGGATCGCGCGTTTCCGAGCTATCGCCGCTGGCGCTTCATTTTCCGGCGCGTGCTGGCGCTGCCCGACGCGATTCTGGTGCAGAGCGAACAGGACGGGACGCGGTATGCGGAACTCGGCGCGCCGCCCGGCGTCATACGCGTAAGTGGAAATTTGAAGTACGATGTAACGCCGAAACCGGGGCAGATTCCCGAATTGATGGTGCGCCTGCGGCCCGAACTTGTATGGATCGCGGCCAGCACCATGCCTGGAATCGATGCGTCCGATGTGGATGAAGACGATGCGGTGGTGCAGGCTTTTCGAGAAGTCTCGGCGCAATATCCGCGGCTGCTCTTGATTCTGGCTCCCAGAAAGCCCGAACGCTTTGACGAAGCCGAGCGGAAGCTGAGCGCGGCGGGGCTGAGCTTTGAGCGGCGGTCGCGAGGCGGGGCGGGGCAGGGAATCGGGCTGCCGTGCGTGCTGCTGCTGGATACTATTGGCGAGCTGGCCGGTCTGTTTCCGTTCGCGGATGTGGTGTTTCTGGGCGGGACGCTGGCGCGCCGGGGCGGGCACAATATTCTGGAGGCGGCCGCTTGCGGGAAGCCGGTGATTGTGGGTCCGCACATGGAGAATTTCGCCGGCATGGCGGCCGAGTTTCGAGCCGGCGCGGGTCTATTCGAGATCACGACTCCAGGCGAACTGGGAGGCGCGGCAGCGCGGCTGCTGGCGGATCGCAATTTGCGCGAAGAGCTGGGATCGCGCGCGGCGGCCCTGGCGGTATCGCAGGGCGGCGCGACGCAGCGAGGGGTCGACGCGATCGTGGAGGCGCACAGCTTTGCTCTGCCGGTTTGGCGGCGTGCCGGAGTTACTCGTCCGCTCTTGTGGGAGCTTTCAAAGCTCTGGATCTGGGGGGGGCGCGTCAAGCGCAGGCGGACCTTGGGCTTCCATCTGGATGCGCCGGTGATCAGCATTGGCGGCATCGGAATGGGCGGCGCCGGAAAGACTCCGTTCACCGATCTGCTGGCCGGCCGGCTGCAGGTTCGCGGTCACACGCCTGCCATTCTCACTCGAGGATACCGGCGGCGCTCGGTGGACGAAGTGATCGTGGTGCCCGCCGGGACAGCGGTTCCAGCCATCGTCACCGGCGACGAGCCGCAAATCTTCATTCGATCCGGGAAGGCGCATGTCGGCATCGGGGACGATCGCTGGGCGGCGGGCCGCGTAGTGGAAGAGCGCCTGGCTCCCGATCTGTTCCTGCTGGACGATGGATTCCAGCACTCCCGACTGGATCGAAATTTGGACATCGTATTGATCGACGCGCTGGATCCGTTCGGAGGCGAGGCGGTATTTCCGCTGGGCGGGCTGCGCGAGCCTTTGGGCGCGCTCAGCCGTGCGGACGCGTTTGTGATCACTCGGGCCGAACATGGGCGCAGCTATCGCGGAATCGAGGAGCGCTTGCGGCGGTTCCAGCCCGGCGCGCCGGTGTTTCATGCTTCCGTGCTGCCGCGCTATTGGGTAAACCACGCCAATGGCGAGCGGTCTGAGAGCGCGCCTGGCCCGGCCGTGGCTTTTTGCGGTCTGGGAAATCCCGCCAGTTTCTGGCAGACGCTTCGGAGCCTGGGCGTCTATCCGCGCTTCCGCTGGGCTTTCGGAGATCATCACCGCTATCGGACGGCGGAGCTGCGGCGTCTGCGGCGGCATGCCGAAGACAGCGGCGCGCAGGCGCTGCTGACCACCGAAAAGGACGCCATGAATCTCCCCGGGAACGCGCTTGACTTAGTGAAGCCGTGCGAGATCTGGTGGCTCAGGATTGAGAGCGAGTTGTGGGAGGAGGCCGCCTTTATGAAGTGGATCGAAGCAACACTGGGGCGGGGTCCACACCCCCCGGCCGGCTTAGCCCAGGCTTAAGGGTCACGCAGATCCAGACGCACAGCCCGATGCTCACGGCGATGGTCAGCGCTGCCAGTACCTTCACAATGCCGTAGTTCCCCAAACAAATGGTTTCGAGAATTGACTCCCCCGTTCCACTCCCGAACCACGCTGCTAATTCCGAGACCCGCGCGTGAGCCGAAGTGAAGCCCCCGTAAAGCGGGATCAACTTTGCCAGGAAGGTGGCAATCATCACGTACGCCCACAGCGCCACGGTGATGGAAGCCAGCGCGGGTCCCCATCGGCGCACGCGCGCGAATCCCAGGAAAACGATTAACAGGACGGGCGCCAGCAGCACCTGCGAATACCACGGCACGGCGGCGATCGCGCGCCCGCTGGTGCCCGAGAAGAACGCCAGCGTGACCACTGCCAGCCCGCACGAAAAAAGCACGATGGCCGCGATGACGATCCATTCAGCGGAGTCTCGCCGCGCATTCCAGAGATAGAGCGCCACACCCGCGGCCAGCAGCAGCAGCGCCAGATTCAAAGTAAACGATGAGAACGTGGTGAAGGAGTTGTTTCCAGTCCACAAGCTGGAGTGCGCCATGTACCGGATGCTTTCGAGCCACGGCACCGCCACAGCGGTCTTCAACATTTGCGAGACCGAAAGCCCGGAAGTGGATTCGACGGTGGCGCTCAGGTTGTGATAGAGCATCAGATTTCGCACGTACCACGGCAACGCAAGCAACACGGTGGCCGCGGCTTTGGCTTGCCAGAATTTCCCTATAACCAAGACCAAAAACATCGGAACCACGAACAGAAAATAGGCCTTGATCAACAGAGCTGCCGCCAGCGCGACACCGAGCGCCGCCCAATCGCGGTTGCGTCCTCTTTTCCACGCGAGAATTGCCGTGAGCAGCACGTATCCCATGGCGGGCGGCGCCAGCGCGTCATTGGAAACGTGGCAGATGGTGGCATACAGCATCTGCGACGAAAACACGCAGAACAAGGCCGCATGGACCAGCGGCGGGCCGAGTCCCAATTCGCGCGCCAGGCGCAGGGTCACGTGCGCCAGCAGAATGATGGAAAGAATCGCGCAGATGAGACGCAGCGCCAGAACGCGTGTCGGCAAGGCCGACCCTGACAGCAGCCGGTCAAACGCGGCCATGAAGACGTAAGCCAGCGGCGATTGATTCACCTCGTAATTTGGCTTCTCGGGCTGGGCTTCGAGCCTCTCGCCGGGCGAAATGGATTCGAGCTGTTTCCGCCGTTGCGCGCGCTCCTCCGCCGGGAGAGCGAAATAGTCGCTGAAGTTCAGAGGGGCGTGGGTATAAGGCTGCAGGTAGTGGCTTACCGGCGCAAGTTCGAATGAGTGCCAGATTTCTCTGGATAGCGAGGCGTGGCCCAGCACAGGAAACCTGAGATCGTTGGCGACAATTTGTACGTAGCCGTAGTGATAGGCCTCATCGAATCCTTCCCACAGCGGCAGCAGGCAGCAATACGCGGCGGCGTTGACGATTCCGTAAAAAACCAGCAGCAGGGGAAGCGGGCGCATGATCGGCGAAGAGACTCCTCAGTCTAGTTGAATTCGAAACGATGCCGCGCCTGACGCCAGGATGTTGCGCTCGCCGGCCTTTTGAATCATCGGCTTCCGGCCAGCCTCTGCGTCCGGAATTCATGCTGCTATAATATTGAAACATGCATCAGCACAGCCTGGCCGGCGGCTCCGCCGTCAAGAAAATCATTCTGCTGAGACCGCGCGGTTTCTGCGCCGGCGTGGTGCGGGCTATCGATGTGGTCAAGATCGTGCTGAACCTGTACGGAGCGCCGGTCTATGTCCGCAAGGAGATCGTCCACAACCGCCACGTGGTGGAAGAACTACGGCTGGCCGGGGCGATATTCATCGAGGAGCTCAACGAAGTTCCCGAGGGCGCTCGGGTGATTTTCAGCGCGCATGGGGTATCTCCCGCGGTGCGCGATGAGGCGAAGGAACGCAAGCTGCAAGTAATCGATGCCACCTGCCCTCTGGTAACGAAGGTGCATCTGGAAGCGATGCGCTTTGCGAAACAGGGCTACACGATTATCCTGATCGGACACGCCGGGCATGACGAAGTGATAGGAACCCTGGGGGAAGCCCCGGAATCCACGCGGCTGGTGTCATCGCCGGCTGATGTCGACCGGCTGGAAGTGCAAGATCCCGAGCGCATGGCCTACCTCACGCAGACCACGCTCAGCCTGGATGAAACGCGCGACATCGTGGAGCGGCTGCAGCAGCGGTTTCCTTCCATTAGAGGTCCCAAGACGCAGGACATCTGCTACGCCACCG
This sequence comes from Bryobacterales bacterium, assembly GCA_043743755.1. Classification (GTDB taxonomy): domain Bacteria; phylum Acidobacteriota; class Terriglobia; order Bryobacterales; family Bryobacteraceae; genus JALYHQ01. The sequence continues at coordinate 8,419 of JAYTVY010000014.1, forward strand.
AGAACCGGCAATTGGGCGTCAAAGCAGTGGTTCCGCTGTGCGATGTATTGCTGGTGGTGGGATCGCAGAACAGCTCGAATTCGCGGCGGCTGGTGGAAGTTTGCCAGAACGAAGGGGTCCCGGCATACCTTGTCGACGACTCTGGCGAAGTGAATCCGGCATGGCTGGAAGGGGCCGACACCGTGGCCGTAACCGCCGGTGCGTCGGCGCCGGAAAATCTGGTGCAGGAACTCATGCAGGCGCTGGAAACCAAGTTCGGATTCGGAACCATGGAAGAAATGGAGCTCAAGGAAGAGGATGTGCGCTTCCACTTGCCGGCCGATCTGGAGCGATCGGCGCGGCTGACCACGATCTCTCACGCATAAACTCATGGCAACTGGCGTTCAGACAGTAAATGTGTTGGTTGCGGGGGCCGCCAAGGCCGTCCAGCGAACGCTGAACTTTCTGCTGGATACGCAGCACGAGGGCGGGTACTGGATGACGGAGTTGACCGCCGACACAACTCTGGAATCCGACTATATCCTGCTGCAGTTGTGGCTGCATCCGCCTGAGAATGGCGTCTGGAATCCGCCCACTCGCCCGTTGGTGGATAAGGCCGTGCGATCCATCCTGGCGCGGCAGTTGCCGGACGGCGGATTCAACATCTATCCTAAGGGCCCTTCGGAAATCAGCGCCACGGTGAAGGCGTATTTCGCGCTGAAGCTGGGGGGCGTGGATTATGACGATGCACGGCTGGCCGCGGCCCGCGAGCGCATTCTGGCCATGGGCGGCCTACAGGCGGCCAACAGTTACGTCAAGATCAATTTGAATTTGTTTAACCTGTATCCGCGCGAAGGCACTCCGTCGATTCCTCCCGAGATCATGCTGGTGCCGGGGAACTTCATCTACCAGATGTCTTCCTGGACGCGCGCTATCGTGATTCCTCTGGCCGTGGTGCACGCCAGCAACCCTTGCCGTCCGGTGCCGAACGGTTTCAATCTGAAAGAGCTGTTCACGCCCGGTGTGCCGGTTACCTTCAAACGGAACCAGAAATTCTTCACCTGGCAAAATTTGTTCCTGCGCCTGGATGGAGTACTGAAGCTGTGGGAGCGACATGGACCGAAGTCCGTAAGAACCCGGGCCATCCGGCGCGCCGAGCAGTGGATTCTGGAGCGCACGCGCTACAGTGACGGCCTGGCGGCCATCTATCCTCCCATGCAGTACGTGATCATGGCGCTGGATCTGCTTGGGTATCCCAAAGATCATCCGGACCGCGTGGAAGCGCAGCGGCAGTTCGACGCGCTGATGGTGGATGATGGGGAGCGGTTCTTTTTCCAGCCCTGCTATTCGGTGGTGTGGGATAGCGCTATCGCCGCCTTCGCGATGGGCGAAGCGGACGTCCACGGCGATGCCGCGGGCGCGCTTACTCAGTGCGCGGACTGGCTGCTCACCAAGGAAGTGCGGCGCAAGGGCGACTGGTCCGTCAAGCGGCCGAACACCGAACCCTCGGGCTGGTATTTCGAATTCGCCAACGAGTGTTATCCGGACATCGACGATACGGCCATGGTGCTGATGGCCATGCACCACGCGCGCGGATCGAAACCGGATGCCAAGCGCGTCTGCGAGAAGCGGGCGGTGCAGTGGCTGCTGGATATGCAATCGAGCGATGGCGGCTGGGCGGCATTTGACGTGGATAACGACTGGCAGCCGCTCTCCTGGGTTCCCTTCGCGGATCACAATGCGATGCTGGATCCCACCTGCCCCGACATCACCGGCCGCGTTCTCGAGGCCCTGTGCATGTGCGGCGTGCCGGAATCGCACGCGGCCGTGCGCAAAGGCGTCGAGTTCTTGAGGCGCACGCAAGAGCAGGATGGCAGCTGGTACGGCCGCTGGGGCGTGGATTACATTTACGGCACGTTCCTGGCGCTGCGCGGTTTGCAGGCGGCCGGTGAAAATGACCGCGAAGCTCACATCCAGCGCGCCCTCGAATGGATTCGGTCCACGCAGAACTTCGACGGCGGCTGGGGTGAAAGCTGCGCCAGCTATGACCGCAGCTCATTCGTGCAAGCGCCCAGTACGCCTTCGCAGACCGCCTGGGCGATCCTGGGATTGCTGGCCGGCGGCGACACAACTTCTTCCACGCTGCACGATGGCGTTGAATATCTGGTCCGTACGCAGAAAGAAAATGGCGCCTGGGACGAAGACCTGGCCACCGGCACCGGATTCCCGTCGGTGTTTTATCTCTGCTATCACTCGTACCGCAATTCGTTTCCGCTACTGGCGCTCGGCACTTTTCTAAAGACCAAGACCGGTGAGGGCTAGTACGTGTTGAAATTAAGCGGTTTTTTCGACGAGTGAAGCCGACGCTGGTTACCGGCGCGACCGGATTTATTGGCTGGCACGTCGCCAGACTGCTTTTGGAACGGGGACATTGCGTGCGGGCCCTGGCGCGTTCCGGCAGCACCGTCAAGGAGCTCGAGCTGGAAACTATTACTGGGGACCTGCGCGATACGGCGTCGCTGGAGCGAGCCGTATCCGGCTGCGGGGTCCTGTTTCATATCGCCGCGGATTATCGCCTCTGGGCGCGCGATCCGGGCGAGCTTTACCGCAGTAACGTGGAAGGCACGCGCAATATTCTTACGGCTGCGCGCAACGCGGGAGTGGAACGAGTCGTCTACACCAGCACGGTGGGCTGTATCGGAATGCCGGGAGATCGCGAAGGCACGGAAGACACCCCGGTGGGGATTGAAGAAATGACCGGCGCTTACAAACGCTCGAAGTTTCAAGCTGAAGAAACGGCGCTGGAGTTCGCGCGCGCCGGCTTTCCAGTGGTGATTGTGAATCCCACGGCTCCGGTGGGCGACCACGATTTCAAGCCAACCCCTACCGGAAAAATAGTGCTCGACTTTCTACGCGGAGACATGCCGGCGTTTGTGGATACCGGATTGAACCTTGTGGACGTGCGCGATACCGCCGCTGGACACTTGCTCGCGCTGGATCGCGGGCGTCCGGGAGAGCGTTATATCCTGGGCTGCCGGAATCTGACGCTGCAGCAGATCCTGCAGCGCCTGGCTTCGATTAGCGGCCGCAAAGCGCCGCGCTGGCGCATCCCTTACCCGGTGGCGTATGCCGCCGGCGTCGTCAGCACCGGCTGGGCCAACCTCACTGGCCGAGAACCTCGGGCTCCGCTGGATGCGGTGAAAATGGCGCGCAAGAAAATGTTCGTGTCCGTCGACAAGGCCCGGCGGGAACTCGGTTTTCATCCTGGCGATGTGGATGGCGCTCTGCGGCGCGCGGTGGAGTGGTTCAGCGCGAACGGGTATGTGTAGGCCTGGCCCATGCTGGTCTTCATCGCGGCCGAAGCGCGCGAGTTCGACGGAATACTGCGGCGCGCCGCCCCGTCTTCATGGCTGCGCTGTCCAATTGCATTTAGCCGGAAGGTTTTCTGGAAGGGCGAAGAAATCGTGCTGATGGCGAATGGTCCCGGACCCCGGCTGGCCGGCGCAGCCGCCGCGGCCGCTCGCGCATCGCAGCCGCTGGATGCGCTGGTGAGTTTCGGATTTTGCGGGGCGCTGGATCCGGCGCTCGGCCCGGGCGAGATTTTCGTGGCCACCCAGGTGCTAAACGCCGGGCCCGCGCTTCTGCCGCGAACCACCCGCGAATACCGGAGCGGACCGCTGGCATCCATCGATCATGTCGCCGTGAGCGCCGCCGAAAAAGCCGAACTCGCCGCCAGCGGAGCGATGGCGGTGGACATGGAAGCGGGCGCCGTGGCGGCGCAAGCTCGCGAGTGGCAAGTTCCGTTCTATTGCATCCGGGCGGTAACCGATACGGCGAGTGAAACGCTGGCACTGGATTTCAACCGGATGCGCGACCGGGAAGGCCGCTTCAGCCGAGCGAAAATAGTTGCGGCGGCTTTGCGGCAGCCGGGACTGGTGCGCGAGTTGCGCAAGCTGGATCGCCGGTGCAGACAAGCCTCGGAGGCGTTAGGGGATTTCGTTGACAACTGCCGATTCGATCATTGAACCGCCGGTGATGCGCGCCGCCGTTTACACCGGCCAGAGCGCCATCGCCGTGCAATCGATCCCGGTCCCGCAAATCGGACCTGGCGAGATTCTGGCGCGCGTTGAAGCGTGCGGCATCTGCCACACCGATCTGAAGAAGATCGAGTACAACCTGCTGGCGCCGCCGCGCGTTTACGGCCATGAAACCGCGGGCGTCGTGGTGGCGACAGGCGAAGGCGTCGCGGGCTTTGCTCCAGGGGACCGCATCATCGTCTTTCATCACATACCCTGCGGCGAGTGCTTCTATTGCCGCCATAAGCTTTACGCGCAGTGCCCGGCCTACAAGAAAGTGGGCGTCACCGCGGGATTCGAGCCCGCCGGCGGCGGATTCTCGCAGTACGTTCGCATCATGGACTGGATTGTGCGGCGCGGCGTGGAGAAAGTTCCCGATGGCGTCTCGTTCGAGCGCGCGAGCTTTGTGGAGCCGCTGAACACATGCCTCAAAGGCGTGGTGCAACTCGATCCGAAACCCGGCGATGTGGTTGTGATCCTGGGGCAAGGTCCCATTGGATTGCTCTTTACCATGCTGGTGAATCGTATTGGTTCGGCGATGCTGGCGACGGACACCATGCCGTTCCGGCGGGAACTAGCGCTTCGTTTCGGGGCGGCCGCGGCGCTGGATCCGCGCGATCCCGAAGTACAGGCCCGCATCCTTGAAATGACCAGGGGCCGCGGCGCGGACGCGGTAATTGTCGCGGCGTCGGCCCCCGGCATTGTGGAACAAGCCGTCCGCTGCTCACGGCCTGGAAGCAAGATCCTGTTGTTTGCGCAGACCTCGCATCAGGAGCGCATCGAAATCTCCGGCGCGGATATCTGCATGGGCGAACGCATGCTCTTCGGCTGCTACAGCGCGTCCGTGGATCTGCAGAAACAGGCGGCGGAACTCGTTTTCAGCGGCGCTCTGCCGGTGGAGGATCTGGTGACCCACCGTTTCCCGCTGGATGAAATCAGGTCCGGGATCGATCTCGCGTTGCATCCTGAGCCTGAATCGCTGAAAATTATAGTTCAGCCACAGAGGTGGAGTTAGTGAACACAGAAATGATGGCGGGGGTTCTCTACGGGA
>JAYTVY010000015.1:0-3388 GCA_043743755.1 Bryobacterales bacterium
GATGCGTTCGCGCTCTCGAATCAGGTGCGCCGCGCGATCCTGGAGGTGGATTCCCAAACAGCCATCCCGCATATCCAGACGCTGGAACAGGCTCGTTACGAAGTGCTGGCCTCGCCGCGCGTAATGACCGATCTGCTCGGAATTTTCGCAGGCCTCGCACTGCTGATCGCCGCCACGGGAATCGGCGGAATCCTGGCGCTCACCGTGAACCAGCGCATGAACGAGATCGGCATCCGCGTGGCGCTGGGCGCCCGGCCCGGCAACGTGTTCTCTATGATTGTGCGCCAGGGAATGGGTATGGTGGCGATCGGCCTCGCAATCGGCTTGATCTCGGCCCTCGGCTTGACGCGCTTGATGAAGAGTCTGCTGTTTGAAACCAATCCCACCGATCCCGCGACTTTTGCCGGTGTCTCCGTGGTGCTGGTTCTCACGGCTTTGCTCGCATGCTATGTGCCGGCGCGCCGCGCCTTGCGGGTGGATCCGCTCACGGCGCTGCGCAGCGAATAAGGAACCTATGAAAACCATTACGATGTTTGCATTCGGAATCGCGGCCACCGCCGCGCTGATGGGACAATCCGCGCCCGAGTTCAAGGGCGACCAGCTGGCGCAGCCGGCGAATTATCGCGAGTGGGTTTTCCTGAGCTCCGGCCTGGGTATGACCTACGGCGCGGTGGCCGAGGGCAATCGCGGCGAGCCCGCCTTCGACAATGTCTTCGTGAACGCGCCCGCATACAAGGCGTTCCTGCAAACCGGAAAATGGCCGGAGCACACGATGTTTGTGCTCGAAATCCGCAACAGTGTGAGTAAGGGATCCATCAATAAAGGCGGGCACTTCCAGAGCGACGTAGCCGGATTGTCGGCCGAGGTGAAGGACACCGCGCGCTTCGGAGGCAACGGATGGGCCTTCTTCGGCTTCGGTAAGACGGCTACCGGGAAGCAGATCCCCAAAACCGGCGCGTGCTATTCGTGCCACTCGGAAAAAGGCGCCGTGGACAATACTTTCGTGCAGTTCTATCCGACGCTGCTGCCGGTGGCCAAGGACAAGGGTACATTGAGCTCGGCGTATGTCGCTTCTGGGTATTGACGCCTGGTCGCAGCGCTCGCCCACCACCAGCGAGCGGAACCAGAAGTAAAATGGAGTCTTGGGACACATTTACACCCGCGCTGAGCTGCTGGGAATCCGCGGCATTTGGAAACGTGCGGGGCAGCAGGTAGTCTTCACCAACGGCTGCTACGATCTTTTGCACCCAGGGCACATCCGTCTACTGGAGCAAGCCCGCGAGCTGGGCGACATTCTAGTGCTCGCGCTGAATACCGATGCAAGTGTCCGGCGGATGAAAGGTGCCGCGCGCCCGCTGGTTCCGGAAGCCGACCGCGCCGCGCTCGCCGCCGCTCTCGAAACCGTGGATGCCGTGATTTTGTTCGACGAAGACACGCCGCGCGAATTGATCGCAGACTTGCTCCCCGATGTTCTGGTGAAAGGCGCCGACTGGTCGCACTTTATCGCGGGCCGTGAGGAGGTGGAGGCGGCGGGCGGGCGCGTAATCGCGCTGCCGCTCGAGCCTGGGTATTCCACCACGGCAATGGTGGAGAAGTTGTCGGCCGGGACGTAGAGCCGGCGCGGCCACCATCTACAATAAGACTGTAGCCCACCGTTCGTGACCCATCCAGCCATACGTGATCTGCTTCAGTCCCTCGGCCGGAACGCCGCGTTTCACGATCTCACCGCGCGGCTGATCCGCAATCCGAATGCGCGGCTGTCGGCGTCGGGCCTCACCACTACCGCCAAAGCGCTGCATCTGGTGCTGCTCTGGCAAGCGACGGAGCGCCCGCTGCTGGTGATCGCCGACGGAAACAAGCAAGCCGAGGCGCTGTCGGAACTCACCGATACTTTTTTCGACCTGCTGGTCCAGCCGGGACTTCCCCGCCCCGTGATGATCCCCGCGCTCGACGTGCTTCCGAACCAGCGCCTTTCGCCGCACAACGAAATCGCCGAGCTGCGCGCTATCGCGCTGTGGCGAATTTCGAGCGGCCGCGCGTCCATCGTCATCACGCCGGCCGCGAGCGTGCTGCTGCGCACCGAGCCGCGCGATTTCTACCGGCAGCTTGCTCTCACGCTGCGCGTCGGCGAAGAGGTGCCACTCAGCGATCTGCTGGCGCACCTGGAATCCATCGGTTACGAGAAGCGCGAGCCCGTCGAGATGACCGGCGAGTACTCGCTGCGCGGAGGCATTCTCGACATTTTTCCGGCCGAGGCCGCCAAACCCGTACGCATCGAATTCTTCGGCGACGAGATTGAATCTATCCGCCGCTTTGACGTCGAGACACAGCGCTCCGTCCTGAAGGTGAGCGACGCCACCGTGCTTCCGCTGGTGGAATACCCGCGCCGGGGCGAGGCGTTGGAATCCGGTTGGGAATTCCTGGCGCCGCTGGAGCGCCCGCGTTCGAACTCACTCGCCACCCTGCTGGATAACCCCGTAGTGGTTCTGGACGAGCCTGAAAACATCGGATCCGCCGCCGAACGTCTGTGGAAACGTCTGCTCGATCCGGAGCGGCCGGCACCCATCGATCCCGAGCTGAACTTCTTTCAGTGGAACGAGTTCCGGGCGCATATTGAGGGAATAGCTGAAGTCGCTTTGAGGCAGTTGGAACTGGGAGACGATCCCGAGGTGGCCCACCTGGCATCGCGGCCTTCCATGGCGTTCCACGGCAACATGCAGCTGGCCGTTTCGCAAGCGCGCACGCTGGTGGAACAGGGCAATCGCGTGGTGTTCTTCGCGCCTTCCACGGGCGAACTCGAACGCCTTGCCGACATTCTGCAGGAGTATTCGGTTCCCTTCCAACTGGGACTGGCGGATGCCGGCCCGAATCAGTATCTCGCCGAGCGGTCCTACATGGCGGGCGCGGTGGCCAGCACCTACCTGGTTAAAGGACATATCCGCCGCGGCGTTGTTTTTCAGGACAACCAGATAGCTATTTTCGGATCGGAAGATCTCTTCGAAACCTCCGACCTGGTAGCGCAGCAAGCGCCCACTCGATCTCAGCTCGCGGCGTTTCAGGCCGATCTGGCGGGGCTGAAGCCGGGCGATTTCGTGGTCCATGTCACACACGGCATCGGCAAGTTTCACGGCATCCGGGAAATCGCTCAGGGCGACACCAAGGGCGAGTTCCTGCTGCTGGAATACGCCGCTGAAGCCAAGCTCTACGTTCCGCTGACGCGCATGGACTTGATCCAGAAATATCGCGGCGCGGGCGAAGGCGGAGCGCCGCCGCTGGATCGTCTGGGCGGGGTCACCTGGGAACGCACCAAGAGCCGCGTCAAAACCCGGATGCGCGACATGGCGGACGAGTTGCTCAAGCTCTACGCCGAGCGCCGCATGGCCGAGGG
>JAYTVY010000016.1:0-2556 GCA_043743755.1 Bryobacterales bacterium
CCCAGTTCGTGATTCTTTCCGGGGGCCTGGGTCCCACCGAGGACGACCTCACGCGCGACGCCGTGGCTGAAGCTCTGGGCCGGCGGCTGCTTTTCAATCAAGACATCTGCGATTGGCTGGAGGCTCGCTTCCGCAGCTTCGGACGCAAGATGGCGGAGGTCAACAAGCGGCAGGCGTATGTGGTGGAGGGCGCCGAGATCCTGCACAATGACCGCGGCACCGCGCCGGGACAATGGCTCGCGGAGAACGGCCACATTCTCATGCTGCTGCCTGGGCCGCCGCGCGAGTTGAAGTCCATGTTCGGAACATTGTGCCTGGATAGACTGCGAGCGCTGCTGCCTCCGCTAGCGATTCGCACGCGCTTCTATCGCGTGGCGGGGATCGGGGAATCGGATCTGGATCAAATCATCGCGCCCATCTACACGAAGTACGCGAATCCAGTGACCACCATTCTTTCGACATCCGGGGATATTCAGATCCATCTGCGCGCGCGCTGCTCGACGGAAATGGAAGCCGAAGCGCTGCTGGCGGATCTCGGCGGCCAGATTGAAGCGGCGCTGGGCGATCGCATCTATTCCAAGACCGGCGATCCGATGGAAAAGGTGATCGGCGACTTGTTGCGGGATCAAAACGCCAGTCTCAGCGTGGCTGAGAGCCTGACGGGGGGCATGCTGGGAATGCGGATCACTTCGATAGCGGGCGCATCGGATTATTTCCGGGGCGGCTTTCTGACGTACACGGATGAGATGAAGACCACGCAACTGGGCGTGCCGCGCGAGGTGCTGGCAACGCAGACCGCGGTGAGTGAACCGGTGGCAGCCTCGATGGCCGCGGGCGCGCGCAGCCGGACCGGATCCACGTATGCGCTGTCGCTTACCGGAAGCGCGGGACCGGGCGGGGAAGACGACGGGCATGTTTGGATCGGGTTGGCCACTCCCGATGGAGTGGAGGCGCGCGAGTTGCGCTTCCCGGCCGGCGACCGCGACCGGGTGCGCCTGTTTGCCACCAACACAGCGCTCAATCTGCTGCGAAGGAAGCTGTGCGGGCTGTAGGACTGATCCTCGCATTCCTGGCGGGTCCGTTGTTTTCGCAACCGGTTCTGCTGCTGCGGAATGTTCACGTAGTGGACGTAGCGGCGGGCAAGGTGACGCGCAGCCAGGCGATCCTGATCCGGGGCAATCGCATCGCGGAAATTGCGCCGCACATAACCGCTCCCGCGGGGGCGCACACCGTCGAGGGCACGGGCGAGTACGTAATCCCCGGCCTCTGGGACATGCACGTCCACCTCTGGTACAAAGAGCACCAGTTTCCCCTGTACCTCGCGCAAGGCATCACCGGCGTGCGCGATATGGGCAGCGATCTAGAGCGCGTCCAGGCGTGGCGTCGCGAGATCGCCGAGGGACGGCTGCTGGGTCCGCACATCGAGACTAGCGGACCGATGATAGATGGCGTCGCGTCACAAGATCCGAAGCTGCCGGTGATGGTGGTGCGGTCTCCGGCCGAAGCAGTGGCGGCGTACAATCGGCTGGAAACGAAGCGCGTCGACTTTATCAAAATCGGATCACAGCTGCCGCGCGACGCCTATTTCACGCTGCTGGATCGCGCTCGTAAATGGCGGGTGCCGGTGGCGGGTCACGTGCCCAACGCCGTGACCGTGGAAGAGGCGATTGTAGAGCGCCAGGCCAGCATGGAACATCTGCTGGGCATCTTGCTGGCCTGCTCCAGCGAAGAACAGAAACTGCGCGCGGGGAAGCCGCCCGATATGGCACGAATCCTGGATACTTTCGATGCCGCCAAGGCGGACCGGCTCTTTGTGCAGATGGCGCGCAATGAGGCGTGGCAATGTCCGACGCTCACGATGTGGAGGCGTGTGTTCGGATGGGACGCCGAAGGCGAGGCTGCGAATCCCCTGCTCGAGTCGGTCTCGCCGGCAATTCGCAAAGGATGGAAGGAAGATCCGAAAGAGATACGGGCGTCGGCGTCGGCTGAGGCGTTCGCGCTGCACACGCGGCAGTACGCGGCGCTGGCCGCGATTGTGGCGCGCATGCAAAAGCACAATGTGCCGTTGCTGGCGGGCACCGATACCGGCGATCCATACACGGTGCCGGGGGATGAGCTGCATCGCGAAATGGAGTTGCTGGTGAGGGCGGGGCTTACCACTGCCCAGGCGCTGCGCGCGGCTACACTCGGACCGGCGAAGTATTTTGACGCGGATGAAGAACTGGGGCAGGTGAAAGCTGGGAAGCGGGCGGACCTGGTAGTCCTGGAGGGAAATCCGCTGGAAGATATTCGGAATACACGGAAGGTGCATGCGGTGATTTTGGGCGGGCGGTATTTGCCAAAGGCCCGGTAGGTTTGACAGGGCATGGCCCGGTCCCGCGGTACAGAATGAAGATGATGGGGTTTCCGATCTACGAAAGCGAGGCGCGGGGGATTCTGAGCGCGACAAGCGGGTTCATTGCCGAGGCGGGGTTTTCGCATTCGCTTTCGCCGGCGCGGAACTGCACGTTTGGATGCACCTATTGCTATGTGCCGACGCTGGGGATTTACGGCGGG
>JAYTVY010000017.1:0-5842 GCA_043743755.1 Bryobacterales bacterium
CCCGATCATGCTGACCGCGGGTTTCGTGCCCCGCTGGGCGGTGGTTCTGGTGGGCATCGCCTGCGCCGCGCTCAGCGAGAGGTTCAGCTCACTGGACCCTGCGGATGCGCCTATTCGCCTGGGTTTTGAGACGCTGGCGCTGGCCGGCTGCGGGCTGTTCGCGGCGGAGCTGATCCGCAACCGCCGTCTGACCCTGGAGGCGCAGGAGCGCTTACGCATCCTGGTGGAAACCAGTCCGGCGGCGATTGTCACGGTGGACGAGCGCGGCTTCATCGAACTGGCCAATCGCGCGGCGGCGGACCTGATGGCGCCGCGCGACGGCCACCTGGTGGGGCATCCCATCGCGGCATTTCTGCCGGAGCTGCATCACGCGCTGCGCTGGGAAGAAGGGCCTCAGTTCCGCACTTCCATGCAGTGCCGCGGCCATCGGGGCAATGGCGAGTCCTTCCTGGCGGACGTCTGGTTTTCGAGTTACAAGGAAGGGGCGTCTCCGAAACTGGCCGCGATCATCGCCGACGTAACCGAAGAACGAAGCGCGAACGGCGGAAGTTCGGTCCCGCTCGACGGCCAGGAGCGGACGCCGTTGAACAGCCGCGAGATCGAAGTGGTGCGGCTAGTAGTGCAGGGTCTGGCGAACAAGGAAATCGCGTCGCGTCTGGACATCTCGGAAAGCTCCGTGAAGAACACGCTGCAGCAATTGTTCGCGAAGACGGAAGTACGGACGCGGGGCCAGCTGGTGCGAGTGGCGCTGGAGCGCTATCGCGATCTGTTGTGACGGCCGCGCTAGTGCCGGAAGACGCCCCACTCCATGGCGCCTTCGACTTCGCGATTGTATGCGGCTGAGAGCGAGATGGCGAGCACCGTGCGGGTGTCGCGCGGGTCAATGATGCCGTCGTCCCAGAGGCGCGCGGTGGCGAACCAGCAATCGGATTCGCGCGTGATCTGGTCTTCAAGCGCCTTGCGGCCGGCCCCCATCTTCGCCTCATCGATAGGCTGGCGAGCCTTGATGAGAGCCTCGCGCTTGATGATGTCCATAACGCCCGAGAGCTGCTGCGGGCCCATCACCGCGATGCGGTGGTTGGGCCAGGTAAAGAGAAATCGCGGATCGTAGGCGCGCCCGCACATGGCGTAATTCCCAGCGCCGTATGATCCGCCGATCATGATAGTGACAGCCGGGACGGTGGAATTCGACACAGCGTTGATCAGCTTCGCGCCGTTGCGAATGATGCCCTGCTCTTCATAGCTCTTGCCCACCATGAAACCGGTGATGTTCTGTAGGAACACCAGCGGGATGTCCTGCTGGTTGCACAGCTCGATAAACTGCGCGCCTTTGCCGGCCGATTCCGACATCAGCACGCCGTTGTTGCCCAGAATTCCCACGGGGAAGCCGCAGACGCGCGCGAAGCCGGTGACCAGCGTGGGGCCATATTCGCTCTTGAACTCGGAGAAGCGCGAACCATCCACGATGCGTGCGATCACTTCGCGCACGTCGAAGGGAATACGCGTGTCGGCCGAGGCGATGCCGCGCAATTCTTCGGGATCGAAGAGAGGCTCTTCGAAGTCCTCGATTCGCGGGACCGGCGGTTTGGGCAGATTGAAATGACCCACCACTTCGCGCGCCAGACGGATGGCGTCGGTCTCGTCCTCGGCCAGGTAGTCCGATAGTCCGGATACGCGCGAATGCATCTCGGCGCCGCCGAGCTCTTCTTCATCCGCTACTTCGCCCGTGGCCATCTTCACCAGCGGTGGGCCAGCCAGGAAAACCTGCGCCTGGTTCTTCACCATGATTACGTAGTCCGACATGCCTGGCAGATACGCGCCGCCGGCGGTGGAGCTTCCGAACACCACGGCGACGGTTGGAATACGCTGTCGCGAGCGGCGGGTTATCTCGCGAAAGCCGCGTCCGCCGGGTACGAAGATCTTGCTTTGCACCGGAAGATCGGCGCCGGCGGACTCCACCAGCAGGATGCTGGTGAGCCGGTTCTGCATTGCGACGTCGGCGAGCCGCGCGTTCTTCCAGAGTCCGGCCTCGCCGGTGGACCCGCCGCGGGCGGTGGCTTCATTGGCGACGATCAGACATTCGCGGCCCGCCACCAGGCCGATGCCGCCGATGACGCGAGCGCCGGGAAATTCGTCTTCCATTCCGAGCCCGGCGAGCGGCGCCAGCTCGAGGAAGTAGGACCCTTCATCGAGCAGCAATTCCACGCGATCGCGCGGCAGCAGTTTGCCGCGAGCGACGTGGCGCTGCGTGTATTTTTCGCCGCCGCCTTCAGTAGAACGCACCAGCTCGGCGCGCAGGCGCTCCAGGGAGGCTTCCATGGCGGCGTAGTTGGTCTGGTATTCGGAGGAGCGGCGGTCAATGGCGGAGCGAATGGGTTCGGCGCGGGGAGCGAGCATGCAGGATCATTTTAGTCTAGAGCGCGGAGGAGAGTGAGCGGGAAGTACGCCGTCCGGAACGGATTGCGTCCGGTCCGAACGGCGTTTAGAGAGGAACAGCTAGAAGCGGTAACGCAGTGAGAACTGGATGAGCCGCGGATCTACCAGCGTCCCAGTCACCTTACCGAAGTTCGCGGATGCGATGGACGTGTTCGGGTTGGCGAACTGGGTGTGATTAAACAGATTGAAGGCTTCGGCCCTGAATTCCAGCTTGGAAGCAGGGAACTAAAGTCCCAGCAAATTAGGCTCCAGTTTGGTGTAGCCGTGCTCGGACGCCCACACGGTGAGGGCGACTGTCGCGAGCTCATCCACCACCGGGATGGCGAGGCCGTCGCGGGTGAGGTCGACGGACTTGATGTAGGTCTTGCAAGTGTCGCAGGCCTCCACTCGGACGTGCGGAAAGTCGGAGGCGGTGTAGATGGGGAGCTGGTCCTTGTTTTCCTGGCCGCAACTGGGGCAAAGGACGCGGCGGAATTGCCACTCGGTGGAACACTGTGAGCAGAGCAGCCAGCGCTTGGCGCCATCGCCCTCGCCGCGCAGGACCGCCACCACTGGGCGCGCGCCGCAGAACGGGCAGACCGGCTCGGTTGCCTCGGCCAGAATGCCGCCGCGCGATGCGAGATATTCGGCAAAGGGTTGCAGCAAAACGCGGGCGTAAAATCGGCCTTCATTGGGATCGCCCCCGCTTTCCCAGGCCTCCCGCAGAAGCTGCTCTTGTTCGGGGGGCGTTTGGAGGCGCTGCCGGCCGAATTCGATCAGGGGCGGCGGACCGCAGCGGCGGACCAGGTTTAGCAAAGCGGGGAAGTGGGGGAGCATCGCCCGAACATCGGTGGCGCCGGTGGCTTCGAGTTCTTCGAAGACGGGCTTTTGAAAGAGCGCCAGTTCGCGATAGAAAATCAGAAGTTCTTCAGCGGCTGGATGAAGCCTGGCGAGTTCGGCGGCCCGCGCGGCTCTGGCGTCCAGGCTCGCCTTCATTCCTTCGACGCCGTCTTGCCGGTGACGCGTTCATACCACAAGCGATGGTGCGTGCGGGCCCAGGCCCTGGTGACGTATCCCACCGTCATGGCGGTCATGCTGCCCGGAACGAAAAATATTCCCATGTAGATGTGGATGATGAAGCCGCCGATGGTGGCGAGGGCCGCGATTTCATGGATCAAGATCATGAGCGACCGCACCCAGGCTACCTTGAACGAGATGTATTCGGGAAACCAGATGAAGATGCCGGAGACCAGCAGCACCAGGGCGCCGTAGAACATCAGCCAGTAAAAAAGTTTCTGGCCGCCGTTGAAGCGCTCCTGGGGAGGCAGCAGCTCGTCTTGATTGGTGACGTACTTCTCCGATTCATTCAGCCAGCGTTTATCGGTCTGGGTGACGTCCATGTCGCGACGCCAGATTCCGTGCATCCAGATGGCGCCGGCCAGGAACAGCAATCCGACGATGGGATGCCAGAAGCGCGAGGTGGGGCCGCCGCCGAGCGCCAGGGCGATCCAGAGAAGATGAGGCGTGTAGAATGCGAGGCCTGTCGCGAGGCAGTAGGTGTACGTGAGCGACGTCACCCAGTGGCAGACCCGTTCGCGGAATGTATAGCGCAGAATGTGTCCGGCGGGAACAGTTTCGGGAACCGTCATCACGCTGCTCACTTCAGTTCCCCTTTCTTTTCCCCGACAGTTTCTTCCTCCACCCGCTTGGGGCCGAAGCGCACGTAGTGGGCCATGACGCCGACGATGCCGGCCACCATCGCAAAATTCCCCAGCCACTTGAGCGGTCCCTTCCACAAGCGGACCAGCAGCGGCACATGGGGATCCTTGGGAAGGCCGCCGTACTTTTCCGGATGGTGGATATCATGCAGCACGTAGATCACGTGCGTGCCGCCCACTCCGGGAGGATCATACACGCCCGCGTCCTTATGGGAGGTGTGTTCGTGCAACTGCTTCACGCGGCGCTCGGCGAGGTCCTTCATGTCGTCCTTGCTGCCGAAGTGCAGGCAGCCGGTGGGACAGGCCTTGATGCAGGCCGGCTCGAGTCCCGCGCCCACGCGGTCCGAGCAGAGCGTGCACTTGTGCACTTTCTTGGTCTCGGGGTTGAACTTGGGAATGTTGAAGGGACAGCCGGTGACGCAGTACTGGCAGCCGATGCAGTGATCCTGATTGAAATCGACGATGCCGTTGGAATATTGCACGATGGCGCCATCGGCGGGACAGGCGCGCAGGCAGCCGGGATCGGCGCAGTGCAAGCAGCCATCCTTGCGCATCAGCCAGCTCAAGGTGCCGTCCTCCGCGACGTGCTCATTGAAGCGGATCAGATTGTAGTAATTCCACGCCAGATCCGGCATGGTCTGGTAGGTGTTATCGAACACCGTCTCGCGGAACGGATAGCCGTTCCATTCGAGGCACGCCACTTCGCAGGCCTTGCAGCCGATGCACGTGGTGACGTCGATCAGCTTGCAGACATCGTAATCGCGGGATGCGTCATGTCCGGGGACTGTTCCGGCGTGTCCGGAGATGGCCTTGATTTCGAGTATTCCGTTGCTCATGGCGCCTCCGTCAGGCCTTCTCGAGTTTCACCAGGAATCCCTTGAACTCCGGGGTGTAGGCGTTGGGATCGGTGACGGTTGGGGAAAGCATGTTCGCGATGGTTCGCGGCACTTTCCCGGCGTCCTCCTGGATTCCCCGGTAGCCCTGATGAATGGGAAGCCCGATCTGATACACCTTCTTGCCGTCGATGGTCATGGGGCGGATGCGTTTGGTGACCATCGCTTTGGCGAGGTAGACGCCGCGCGCGCTGGTGACTTTTACTTTATCGCCCCCGGCGATGCCCAGATCGCCGGCCAGTTCCACGGGAATTTCGACGAACATTTCGGGGACTAGCTGGACGTTCATGGGATTGTTCTTGGTCCAGTAATGGTAGTGCTCTGTCAGCCGGTACGTGGTGCACACGATGGTGAAGCCCTGTTCGGGCGTACCGTACTTGTCCATGTCGGACTTGTACTTCTTCACCACCGGGTTGGTGGACTGCTTGGGATGCAGCGGATTGGCGACGGGGCTTTCGAAGGGCTCGTAATGCTCGGGGAAAGGTCCGTCGGCAAGGCCGGCAAGCGGAGCGAACAGGCGGCCGACGCCTTCCGGATTCATGATGAACGGACCCATGTGATCGGCCGGCGGTGAATCTGCTTTGAAGTCCGGCACATCGTTGCCCAGCCATTTTTTCTGGGCATCGTTCCACCAGATCTGGCGTCGATCCGGGTCCCAGGGTTTGCCGTTTGCATCGCAAGAGGCGCGGTTGTAGAGGACGCGCCGGTTCATGGGCCAGGACCAGGCCCAATTCGGGTAAATTCCCAGGCCCGACGGATCCTCGGTGCCGCGGCGCTGGGTGAGGGCGCCGGCTTCGGTCAGGAGCCGCACCAGAT
>JAYTVY010000018.1:0-1718 GCA_043743755.1 Bryobacterales bacterium
TCCGCCGTAAAGGCATTCGCGTTGTTGTGCGTCGAGTTGCAGCGGATGCCCAGATCGTCCAGCAGCTTGCGGACTTCCTTGGCGTAATCCGCCGTCCAGGAATAATACGGCGAGAAGAATTCCACCACCTCGTATCCCATTTTGGCGACGGCGCGCACCGTGCCCGTGAGATCCTTGGCCAGATCTTCGCGAACCGAGTAGAGCTCCAGACCCACCGGCACGTGTTTATCGGCGGGCGCCGCCAGCGCGACAGCGGCTCCCGAAACCACCAGAAAGGACCGGCGCGAGAGAGAATAGTTGGTTGTCACGCTGAGAAATGTAGCACATCGGCGGTTGGACATTCAGGGAGCGGGTATGAGCATCGTAGCCGGCGTAGATTTCGGTACTTTAAGCGTTCGCGTATCCGTTTTTGACAGCGTCGAGGGACGCTTGGGCGGAGGCTCGGCCGAGTATGCGTTGCTGCGCAAGAAGGACGATCCCGATCACGCCACGCAAAGCCACGCGGACCACATGAGCGCGCTGGCTGCTGCGATGCGCGGCGCCATCGAGCAAGCGGGCATCGACGGCCTTGCTATCGATGCTCTTGCGCTCGATACCACCGGATCGAGCGTCATTCCCGTCGACGCTCAGCTGCAGCCGCTCGACGATTACTACCTGTGGTGCGACCATCGCGCGTGGAGGGAAGCCGCCGAAATCACATCGGTCGCGCGCGCCCGCGGCGTCCAAGCCCTTGACTGGTGCGGCGGTGTTTACTCTTCTGAGTGGGGATTTGCCAAGCTCCTGCACTGGCTGCGCCGGAATCCAGACAAGCGCGAGCGCTTCGCAACCGCCCTGGAGCATTGCGACATGGTGGCCGCCGTGCTCTGCGGAATCCGCGATCCGGCCAGGTTGCCGCGCAGCATTTGCGCAATGGGCCATAAGTGGATGTGGAACAGCTCACTCGGCGGTCTGCCCTCGCAGGAATTCTTAACGGCGGTAGATCCTCTATTCGCGGGCGTGCGGGCGAAACTCGGAGGCTGCTACGAAACCTCCAGCCGGATTGCCGGACATCTCGCGCCTGAGTGGGCAGAGAAGCTGGGACTGCGCGCGGGCATCCCGATTCCGCTGGGCGCCCTGGACGCGCACTGGGATGCCATCGGCGCGGGCGTGCGGCTGGGCGACGTTGTGAATGTGGTGGGTACTTCCACTTGCATCATGGCCATTAGCGGCCAGCCCACGCTCATCCCCGGCGTATGCGGCGTGGTCCCCGGCTCCATTCATCCAGACTTTGCCGGTATTGAGGCGGGCCTTTCAGCCAGCGGCGATATTTTTGACGCGATCGCGCGGCGCGCCGGCGTCACCGTGGCCGAGCTGTCGCGCGGTCTGGAAGACTATCGCGCCGGCCAGACCGGCCTGCTGCGCATGACCTGGGACAATGGCGACCGCACAGTGCTGGTGAACCCCGAGCTCAGCGGCATCACGTTCGGCTGGCGCTTGACCCACACCGCGCAAGACGAACTCTTCGCCGCCATCGAGGGCACCGCCTTTCATACGCGCGTAATCCTGGAGCGCATGGAAGAGTACGGCGTACCCGTTCGCCGCATCATTAATGGCGGAGGTATCCCGCGGCGCAACGCAGTCCTGAATCAGGTCTATGCCAACGTTCTGGGCAAACCGATTCTGGTGCCCGACGGCGACATCACCGGCCTCGGATCGGCCATTTTCGCATTCCTGGCCGC
>JAYTVY010000019.1:0-18769 GCA_043743755.1 Bryobacterales bacterium
CTCGTCAAAATCGTTCAGGTCAAACACCAGCTTGCCGTCGGGCGCGGCGAAGGATCCCAGATTCCGCACATGCGCGTCCCCGCATAGCTGCACCATCAAACCGCAATGCGGCAGGCGCGCGAGATCCGCCGCCATGATTGCCACCGCGCCGCGAAAAAAGGCGAAAGGGGAAACTTTCATTCGCGCGTACTTGGTGGGCAGCAGCTGCGCAATGCGGCCCTCGGTGGAAGCTCGCAAAACCTGGATGGGATCGAAGTTGCGGTGCTTCCGGTCCAGGTTCGCCTGGCCGGCGCGGCTCACTGCTTCACGCCGGCTTCGGCCGTGTTTGGTTCGTTCTTCAGCACGCTGCGCCATTCTTTTCCTATTCTATGCGCCTATTTGCTAGAGTCATCGTTTATGAATCCTTACGCGGCGCATCTGGGAGACCGTGATTCCGTTCAAACCATCGCGGCCACTCCTCAAGCGCTGGAGAGGCTGCTCACCGGCCTCGGGCCCGCAGGCGCCGGAAAGGCCTTGGCCCCCGGGAAATGGACGGTTCGCGAGATTCTCTGCCACCTCGCCGACACCGAGCTGGTTTTCGCCGTGCGTCTGCGGCAAACGCTCGCGGAGCCGCATCACGTGATCCAGCCCTTTGATCAGGATCAATGGGCCGCCGTGTATGCTCCCTTCGATGCGCGCACCGCGCTGGGCGTGTTTACTTCGGTGCGCAACTGGAACCTGAAACTGGTGGAAACCACGCCTGCCGCCGCATTCTCAAAAACCGTCACGCATCCCGAGCGCGGGGACATGACCTTTCGGACCATTGTGGAAACCATGGCGGGCCACGATCTAAATCATCTGGCGCAGATCGAAACCATCGCCGCGAAGTCCAGCTAGCGATAGCGGCGGCAGACGAACTCGCTCCCGATGCCGCTGGTGAGCAGGCGCTCCTTCTTATCCTGCAGCAGGCGCGCGGTCCAGTCGGTGAAGCCACCGTCCGCGATCGGAATCCTGACGCCGTCGGATGCGGCCGGCGAAATTCGCAGACACCAGCCGGTGTAATATCCGAGTCCTTCCAGGCGCGCCAGGTTGAACCGAAACTCCGCTTCGGGAAACTCAGCGCGCAAAGGTTCGAAGACGTGCTGCCTCAGCCTGGCGTCTTCCGCATCGGTGGGAAACACAAGCCCTCGTTCGGAAAGGAAGCGCTCAGAGCCGCCCGCAATGTGCGCCCGCACCGACTTGCGCACTTCGTCCCGAGAGATGCCGGCGGAAGTGAGCAGCGCCTCGGTCATCGTCAAATCGGATATCTCCACCAGCGGGCTGGTCAGGCTGAAGCCTTCGGCGTTCAAGCCGCGGAACAATTTCAAATAGAAGCGTATATGCTCTGTCAGGTGCTGGATCTCGAACGCGCTCGATCCGCTATCACGGCCGCCTGAAACCATGCCGAACAAGCGAAAATGCGGCGTGAAGCCGGGAATATCGAACGGCTGCAATCGAATGCAGCGGTGACTGGCGCAGAGACGCACGGGGGGATCGGAAGTCCTTTGGGCGTGCTTGCGGCGCCGAGCGATTTCGAGCGCCAGCGCGGGCGTGGAATCGCCCAGCGCTTCGGCGTTGCGGATAGTTGTCAGTACGTTGTTCTGATCGATTCCGCCCAGCGCGAAATTCGTGCCCAGCGGGCACACCGGAGAGAGTTCCACCGCCTCAAAGTCTTTCGCCGCGGCGAAGGCAATCCGGTCAAATGCGTTCAACAGCCGCGCGTCCACGCTGGATGGAGCCGCCAGGGCGTTGCCTTCCGTTCGCCCCAGCACGGCGGGCGCGGACATGCCTTTGACCCGGCTTTTATAAACCGTCAGCAACAGCGACTGGAGATCCCCGGGAGTAAGCTCTTCCGCCAGCGCGGAGAAAGCCGGGGCATGCCGCTCTCCGCCACAATGCGGCTGATGATCTTGGACTGCATGGCCCCAGGATAAGACGGATTTTTTGGGGATCACGCCAGCGGCAGCTGGCTGGCCGCCTTGGTTTCCTGGTCGTGATAATAGACCAGATCCTCGAACTCGGGCGCGATGCGAACGCCACCGAAAGTCGTCAGGTAACGGCAGGTCGAGTAACCGGAGGCTTTGGCTTCATAGTTTTGCTCCCAGCGCCGGTATTCGGATTCCTGCTTTGGCGTTTCGAACGGAAACTCCACGGGCGGATTCGGAAACTCCAGCCGGTAGGGCTTGGGAGTGAGTCGCGCGCGGAACGATTCCTGCAGCCGGCACAGGCGCCTGTACAACGGGTCGGAGCCAAACTCGAACAGCAGCGCTTCGGCGTCCGAGCTGCCGGCCTGAAAGCTGGCATTGCCGATGAGGACCCGGTAGCCGCCCGCTGTCTTATAAACCCGCGCCGAGAAGTCATGGCGCTGGGCCACGCTCTCGATCTTGCCCATCACCGCATCCGAAAGCTTCCCATCATCACGATCGACGTCGACGAACATCAGATGGTCCGTGTTCAGCACCAGCGCCCCGTAGGCGTTTCGCGTTACTACCGCGGACGGGCCGAACTCTCGAATCACCGGCTCCGGAAGCGGCCGGTCGCCGTACTCGTAGCGGTTCCGCTGATCCGGATGGTCCGCTACCGCTCGCGCTGTCCGCTGGGCTATCTCGCGCGCGCTCTCTCGAGCCGCGTCCATGCTCTCATCGGACCATCCCCGCGCCACCACACGAACGCGTTGGCCATCCGCACCAGTCGCTTCGCCTTGATCGCGGATCCAGTATCGCGCGAGTTTCATTTCGATGCCCGGAGCAGCTCTGTTTCCGCGCCCACAAAACCCCAGGTCACCCACACGCGGCCCTTCGCGATGCGCTGAAAATATGCTTTCGCCTGCGCGGATTCGCCGTTGTACAAATGCCAGTTTCCGACGCCGTAGCCCACGGTATCGAACTGCAATTCGGCTTCGGTATCGGTACTGCCGGCGGGCGGCTCCGGCGGCGTCACTTCGGATTCTTTCAGCTTGCCTTGAAAAAATCGGACCAGGTTGAAATAAAACTGGGTATGGCCGTCGCCCGGTTTCATCTCCGGCGTGATGCGAACCAGCGCTTTCGCCGCAGCCTCCCGCCGATTGGCGCGGCGCAATGAAGCGTACAGCCAGTTGGTGGAATTCACCCGGCTGTCTTCCGCCGTGGCAAGATCGACGGCATGCCCGAAAGCTTCGCCGGCAAGCGCGAAATCGCCCAGGAAGTAGTGCGCCAAGCCGAGATGATAATACCCGTCCAGCTTCTTCGGATCCAGCGCTACCGCGCGCTTGAGATCCTCGCGCGCACCGGCGAAATCCCGCAGCGCCACTTTGCGATGGCCGCGCTCCGTGTACAGCGCGGCATTATCGGGCGCAAGCGCCAGCGCTGAAGTGCAGGTTTCCACCGCCTCGCGATATTGCCAAACCGACGATTGCGCCAGCGCCAGCTTGAGCATCAGATCTACATTCTTGGGATCCGCGGCCAGAGCGTTCCTGGCGGCTTCCACCACGCCTTTGTCGTCCGGCAGGGAATAGAATTTCACCCCGGCCGCCGAAGTGAACTGGAGCGAAGTCTGTGCCTTGAGCGAGCCTGCCGCCAGGGCCAGCCAAAGCATCGCGAGGAAACGAAAAGAGCAACGCGGGTTCATTGGCGACGAGTATACCCGATCTCGCGCAATTCGGTACCATTCGCCGGGACCAAACGAATTAGCGCCGCTCGCGTCTGTGCCGTATGCGCCTATTGCTTCGGACCTCACTGCCTTTCGCTCTCGCGGGAGCGATCTTTGCCCAAGTCCCGCCGCTGACGCTTCCACCCAGCGGAAACAATCAGAAAGCTTCGGTCATCCAGCACATCGGCCCCGTTCTGGTGACCATCGACTATTCCAGCCCCGCCGTACACGCTCCCGATGGGAAAGACCGGCGCGGCCAGATATGGGGCAAGCTAGTGCCCTACGGTCTCGAGAAGTCGGTGTTTGGAAACGGCAAGCCGGACCCGTGGCGCGCCGGAGCCAATGAGAACACCGTGTTGACGGTATCGCACGACGTTCTGCTTGAGGGCAAACCTCTGCCCGCCGGCCGCTATGGGCTGCACATGATCACCGGGCCAGACGACTGGACGCTGATCCTTTCCAAAAACTCCTCGGCCTGGGGCAGCTTTTTCTATGAAGACGCCGATGACGCGCTGCGCGTCACCGTCAAGCCGCACAAGCACGAGTATCGCGAGTGGCTCACCTATGAATTCACATCGCGTAAAGCGGCCGAAGCCACCGCCGAGCTGCAGTGGGAAGAACTAGCCGTGCCGTGGACCATCAAGGTGGATAACATCGGCGAGATCTATCTCTCGCGCATTCGCCAGGATCTGACCGGTGCGCCCGGCTTCGATCCGCGGAGCTACGATGCCGCGGCGCAATATTGCGTGCAGACCAATACGAATCTGGAAGAGGCGCTGAAGTGGGCCGAACTCGCGGTCAGCAAGCCCTTCATCGGCCAGGCGAATTTCAATACGCTCAGCACCAAGGCGCTGGTGCTCACGAAAATGGGCCGCACTGCGGACGCGAAAACCGTGATGGAAACCGCGTTGAAGCTGCCCGGCACTACATCGCTCGAGATTCATCAATACGGGCGTCAGTTGCTGGCCGCCAAGAAGACCGACGAGGCTTTCGCCGTGTTTAAACTCAACGAGCAGCGCAATGGAGAAGCGTGGCCCGTGCACGTCGGCCTCGCCCGCGCCTATGCCGCGAAGGGCGATACCAAACAGGCGCTGGAGCACGCCCAAAAAGCCCTGGTGCAAGCCCCGGACGAGATAAATCGCAAGAGCCTGGAGGCGATGGTGAAAGCCCTCTCCGAGGGGCAACCGATTACTTAGTTACCGGGCGAGGCGGTAATTCAGGTGAACCACGCCGTCGGCGAAGCGGCGTGTGGACTTGAGCGCCAGCGGCACTTGGCGGCGTTTGGGGGCGATCAGCGGGATGCCTTCGCCGATAAAGACGGGGATCACGTGAATGCTGAATTCGTCGATCTCGCCCGCATCCAGAAAGGAAGCGATGAGCTCGCTGCCGCCCATGATCCAGATGTCCTTGCCTGGCTTCGAGCGAAGACGTTTTGCAAATGCCCTGGGCGGCTCCTTGACGAATTCAATCCCGGGCGGCGCGGATTGGGGCGGGTGGCGTGAAAAAACGTAGTTCGCCACCTTCATGCCAAAAGTGCCGGTCCCGGCCGGGTCGCCCATTTTGACCGACTCGTCGTACGTTTTCCTTCCCCACAGGATGGTATCGATGGAACGGAAGAACGCGGGCATTCCATAGCTGCCCGGCGGATGCGGGCGGCTCATTAGCCAGTCCATGTTGCCGTTGGGCCGCGCGATGAAGCCGTCGGCGCTGGTCGCGATGTAAACGATGATCCTGCGCTTCGCTTTCATCGATCCTCCCAAGGTCGAATATAAATGACCATTCGGTTATTGTCAAGCGACAAAGTGAACGTCCGTTTATAATGGATCCATGGGTCGCCGCAAGCTTACTCCGGATACGGACGTTCTTACCGCGACGATGCGGGTGGTTACCCGCGTTGGTCCGGGGCGGATGACGCTGGCCGACGTGGCGACCGAAGCGGGACTGGCCCCCGCCACCCTGCTGCAGCGTTTCGGATCCAAGCGCGGGCTGCTGCTGGCGGTGGCCGGGCAGAGCATGGCCGGCGTGGAGGAATGCTTCGCGCGGGTCCGCGGCGCCCATCGCTCGCCCCTGGCGGCCATCGTCGCGTCGCTGGAAGAGATGACCTGCATGTGCGAAACGCCGGAGGCCATGGCGAACAGCCTGGCCTTCCTGGAGATGGATCTCACCGATCCCGCCTTTCACCGGCTCGCGCTGGCGAACTCGCGCGCCACGCTGGCCGGTTATTGCGCGCTGCTGGAGGAAGCCGTGGCGGCGGGGGAACTGGTGCGCTGCGATACGGCGCGGCTGGCGCGAGCTCTCAGCGCGATGGCCGGCGGCTCCATGCTGACCTGGGCCATTCTGCGCGAAGGCACGGTGACGCAATGGCTGCGCGCCGATATCGAGACGCTGCTGGGCCCGCTGCGAAAAACGCGGCGCGGCGCCAAAGTCAAACGCGCTCGCCTCTAACGCCCGGCGGTCTTCACATAGCTCGCGATCTGTTCCCCGGTGGCAAACCACACTCCCGGCTTCGACTTCATATATGCGATGAGGCGTTCCAGCTGCTGCATCGGCGCGCGATGCCCGGTTACGTGCGGGTGCAGAGTGAGTATGAAGAGTGTGCCGTCCCGATACGCGCCATCGAACTCCTGCCGGTAAAGCTGGTACAACAGCTCAGGCGAAGGCAGGGTGCCTCCGCGCCCCAGATAAGGCGTTTCGGTGAGTGTCCAGTCAATGGCCAATTCCACTATTCCGGTGGGTTCACCGCTCGACATCAGTTCATACGGTTCGTCCATCGCCGACAAGCTGCTGTCATAAAGAAAGCCGCTTTTTCGCAGCAGCCCGATGGTATGCGGGCTGAAGGCCCATCCCGGCGCGCGATACCCGGTGGGACGCTTGCCCGCCGCCTTGGTCAAATACTCGATGGCCTTGTTCAGCAGCCGCTCTTCTTCGGCCGCGTCCGCCAGCCCGGGAAGCGATTCGTGAATCCATCCATGCACCCCGATCTCGTGACGTCCGCTTTTGAGAATGGCCGGAATCATTTCGGGATGCAGGATCGCGCTCACCGCGGGGATGAAGAACGAGGCCGGGATCCGGTAGCGGTCCAGCAGGCGCAGAATGCGAGGCAGTCCGGTTTCGGCGCCAAAATCGGCGGCTGACAGCGTGGTGGGCGACGTCTCGCCGCGCGCCAGCAGATAGGATTCGTTGTCCACATCGAAACTCAGACACACCGCCACGCGCGTGTTGTCCGGCCAGGAGCGCGGCGTGAGTTTTCGTCCCACGCGAGCGGGCGCCACGGCCTGCCGCAGCTGATCCTCACTCCACTTCGTGCCCGGCTGTTGCGCGGGCGCGCTCATCACGGCGAAAAGCAGGATCCACGCACGGTACGTTCGCATCAGCGCTATTATCCCGCGTTCCCGCGTGAAGAGCCGGGTGTTACACTCGCCGTTGAATGCGGCGATCGAAAAAGCTGGAGCGCCTGCGCAACGGCGGTCCGGCGCGAGTCCTGGATCTGTTCGCCGGATGCGGAGGACTGTCGCTCGGGTTCGCGGCGGCGGGCTTTGAATCGATGGGCGCGGTGGAGCTGGATCCGCTCGCCGTGCGATCTTTCGCGATGAACCTGCACGCAGGAGCCGAGCCGCGCGATATCACCCAGGAAGATCCCGCCGCCGCGCCCGATGCCGATGTGATTCTGGGCGGCCCTCCGTGCCAGGCGTTTGCGCGCGTGGGCCGCGCCAAGCTGCGCGAGATTGCCGACCATGCACGCGCGTTCCAGCGCGATCCGCGCGCCAGGCTGTACTTGTCCTATCTCGAATACGTGCGTAAAGTGCAGCCGCTGGCGCTGCTGGTGGAGAACGTGCCGGATGTGCTGAATTACGGCGGCCACAACATCGCGGAAGAGATGTGCGAGGTTTTGAGCGGGCTAGGCTACCGCTGCCGCTACACTATTCTCAATGCCGCGCATTATGGCGTGCCGCAGATGCGCGAGCGCATGTTTCTGATCGCCCTGGCGCGCGAGCTGAAGGCGGAAGTGGCCTTTCCCGCGCCCACGCACTGGATGGACCTGCCGCGCGGCTATCGCAGCTCGCGGCAGGTGGCGCTGCAGGCCATGACGGATTCCGAATACTTCACGCCCGCCATGGAGCCGGCGCGAGATTTGCAGCCGGCCGTAACCGCACGCGAGGCGCTGGGCGATCTGCCGGCGATAACCGCGCACCTGGAAGGAAACATGAAGCGCAGCGCGCGCCGGTTCGATACGCTGGCCGAGTATCGCGGCAACGGCACGCTGCGTGGATATGCGCGGCTGATGCGGACATGGCCTGGATTCGAAAGCCGTCACGGCGTACGGGATCACGTGATCCGGTCCCTGCCTCGCGATTATCGGATCTTCGCGGCGATGCAGCCGGGCGATGAGTATCCGCAAGCCGTGAAAGTCGCGCTGCGATTGTATGAGCAGGAACGCCGCCGCCGGGCGGGTGTCACGCTGCGCGAGTTTGTCCCGCCGTATAGTCCTGAGAAGTTTCCGAACAAGTGGCGCAAGATGGAGGCGGACTTGCCCGCCCGCACGCTGATGGCGCACCTGGGCAAGGACAGCTATTCGCACATTCACTACGACAGCGCGCAGGCCCGGACCATCTCGGTGCGCGAGGCAGCGCGGTTGCAGTCGTTTCCAGATGGTTTTGTGTTCGCGGGGACGATGAATCCGGCGTTCCGGCAGATCGGAAACGCGGTCCCGCCGCTGCTGGCCAAGGCGCTGGCGGGGGCCATTGCGAAAGCGCTGGCGAAATGACCGACATCATGTCCCCCGAAACGCGCAGCCGCCTGATGTCGCGCATTCGCGGGAAGGGCACTACGCCCGAGCTTTACATCGAAGCGCTGCTGCGTGCTTCCGGCGCACGCTTTCGGCAGCATGAGCGGCTTCTCCCAGGCTGTCCGGATTTCGTGTTTCCCGGCGCGAAACTCGCGGTCTTCATCCACGGAGATTTCTGGCACGGGTGGAGGCTGCCGGTATGGCAGCACAAGTTGCCGGTCCGGTGGCGCGTCAAGATCGCCGGCAACCGGGCGCGCGACCGGCGCTCTTGCCGCAAGCTGGCGCGCATGGGCTGGCGAGTTATGAAGATCTGGGAGCATCAAGTGGAGCACGACGCCCTCCAATGCGCCTGCCGGATCGTCGAAAGAGTGGGCGTACCCGTGAAGCTAGACCGCATGCGCAAGGCGCAGGCCAAGCTGCCGCCGTTGAAGCGGCGCGACCGGCTACCGAAGCCGTAATACACCCGCGCCGTCCCGCCCCCGCTGAGTTGGCATCCGGGTTGCAGGCATTGTCTCCAATCGGGTATGAATAAGGTTCCTCATGATATCCCTGCGTAACATCGAAAAATATTTTGAACACGGCCCTACCAAGACGTTCGTTCTGCGGCGCATCAATGTCGACATCAAGGATGGCGAGTTCGTCTCCATCATGGGGCCGTCGGGCGCCGGCAAGTCGACCCTGCTGCACCTGCTGGGCATGCATGACAGCTCCTGGACCGGCGAGTACTTCCTGATGGATCATCCCATCCACAAGATGAACAAGAAAGACCGCATGGAGCTGTACAAGAAGTATTTTGGATTCGTGTTCCAGAGCTACCATCTGCTGGATTCGCTCACCGTCTACGAGAACCTGGACATTCCGCTGTCCTACCGCAACATCAAGAAAGCCGAGCGCGAGAGCATCGTGTGCGACGTGCTTGACCGCTTTCAGATCGTCGGCAAGAAGGACCTGTTCCCGAACCAGCTCTCAGGCGGACAGCAGCAGCTGGTGGCCATCGCACGCGCCGTGGTTGCCAATCCCAAAGTGATTCTTGCCGACGAGCCCACCGGCAATCTCCACTCCAGCCAAGGCAAGGAGATCATGGATATGTTCAAGAAACTGAACGAAGACGGGGCCACCATCATCCAAGTGACGCACAACGAGAGAAACGCCGAGTACGGCAACCGCGTGATCCAGATAGTTGACGGCTGGATTACTACCTGATCTTGTGCGGTTTCGTCCATACCTGTCCCACAATCGAACACAGCCGCGCGTGAAACCCCTCTAACGGCGCGACTTCGGCGTGGCAGGCCAGTTGCACAATCCTGCCTCACCATGGAGACGGTCTGGAAGGACACCCGCTTCGCTCTCCGCATGCTGGCCAAGAGTCCCGGCTTCACGCTGCTGGCCCTGGCAGCCCTGATGCTCGGCATTGGAGCCAACACCGCGATCTTCAGCATCGTCAATGCTTCCTTGATGCGCCCGCTTCCCTTTCGCGATCCGGACCGGCTCATGATGGTGTGGGAGCACAGCCCGCATACCGGCAAGAACAACGTCGCCAATCCTCAGAATGTGCTGGATTGGCAGGCGCGCAGCCGCTCGTTCGAGCAAATGGGCGCCTTCATCGAAACCGAGATGAACCTCACCGGCAATGGCGAGCCTGAGCAGGTTCACGGCGCCTACGTCACGCGGGGATTCTTTCCGATTCTGGCGGTTCAGCCCTCGCTGGGGCGCAATTTTGTACCAGAAGAAGACACCGCCGAGGCGGGCTGGGCGGTAATCCTGAGCCGCGGATTGTGGCGCCGGCGTTACGGGGGAGATCCGAACGTCGTTGGAAAAAAATTGCTGGTGCAAGGGAATAGCGCAATCGTGGTGGGAGTCATGCCGGAGAGTTTCGAATTTCCGGAAATGCGCGCCGAGCTGTGGACGCTGATGACGCTGCGTCATGGCGAGCGCCGCGGGCGATATCTGGAAGTGATCGGAAGGCTGAAGCCCGGGGTGAGCGAAGCCTCCGCGCGGGCCGAGATGGACACCATCGGGCGGCAGCTGGCGGCGGAGAACACCTTCGACGCTAAATGGGGTGTGAACGTAGTCGGCATGCGGGAGAATTTCAGCGGCTCCATCCGGACCCCGCTGCTGGTGCTGCTGGGCGCGGTAGGGATGGTGCTGCTGATCGCCTGCGCGAACGTGGCGAACCTGATGCTGATGCGCTCCAGCGGGCGCCGGCGCGAGATCGCCATCCGCGCTTCCCTGGGCGCGACGCGAGCGCGAATTCTGCGGCAGTTCCTGGTGGAGAGCGCGCTGCTGGGAATCACTGGCGGATCGCTGGGCTTGTTGCTGGCAGTGTGGGCCAAGGACGGCCTGCTGGCCATGCTGCCGGAGGGAATGTCGCTGGCTCACGTGACGCATGTGAGCATTGACGGCAACGTGCTGGCGTTCACGCTGGCCGTATCGCTGGGTTCGTCGTTGTTATTCGGCCTGATTCCGGGACTGCGCGCCTGCCGGCCGGATTTAAGCGACACGCTGAAGGAAGGCGGGCGCGGCTCGTCCGGCGATCTGCGGCGGAACCGGCTGCGCGCCGCGCTGGCCGCGGGCGAAATGGCCATCGCGATGATGCTGCTGATCGGCGCGGGGCTGTTGATCAAAAGCCTGGTCCGGCTGCGGAACGTGTCGCCCGGATTCCAGGCGGAAAACGTGCTTTCGCTGCGGCTGGGGCTAAGCGGCAAGAAGTTCGCGAACAACCAGCAGGCAGTGCGGGAGCTGGATGAAATTCTGGATAAGGTCCGCCAGGTACCGGGTGTGAGCGCCGCGGGGTCCATCCAGTGGGCGCCGCTCAGCGGGTTGCTTTCAGCCACCAGTTTTCGTGTGGATGGACGGCCGGCGCCGAGGCCGGGCGAAGAGCCGGTAACCGGCGTTTCCGTGATCACGCCCGGATATTTTTCCGCGCTGCGCATCCCGCTGGTGAAGGGCCGCGTATTCGACGCGCGCGACCGCGCCGAAGCGCCGCTGGCCACGGTGGTGAATCAAGCCATGGTCCGGCAGTATTTCCCGAATCGGGATCCCATCGGACAGCGCCTGTTTGTGAGCTGGGGCCGCCAGACGCCGTATGAAATTGTGGGCGTGGTGGCGGATGTGCGGCATCAAGGTTTGAACGTGGACGTGATGCCCGGCGTGTATTTCGCCAATGCCCAGGAGCCCGAGACCAACGCCACCTTGATGCTGCGGACAGAGCGCGAGCCTCTGGCCGTGGCGCGAGGGGTCCAAGACGCGATCCATGCCCGCGACCCGGACCTGGCGATCGCCGACGTCCAGCCGCTGGAGCGCTCCGTGAGCAAGTCGGTGGCGTCTCCGCGATTTCAGTCGTTCCTGCTGGGCTCTTTCGCCGCGCTGGCGCTGCTGCTGGCCGCGATTGGGATTTACGGCGTCATGGCGTATTCGGTGGCGCAGCGCACGCATGAGCTGGGCTTACGGATGGCGCTCGGCGCGGAACGCAGCCAGGTAATGGGCATGGTGGTGCGCCAGGCCCTGGTGCTGGCGATGATCGGTGCTGTGGCCGGTCTGGCGGGAGCGCTGGCGCTGACGCGCTTTCTGAAGACCCTGTTATTTGATGTGAGCACTACGGACTTTACGACTTTCGCGGTTGTACCTGTCGTCTTATGTGTTGTCGCGCTCGCGGCAAGCTGGATCCCGGCTACGCGGGCCACGCGGGTGGATCCGATGGTTGCGTTGAGGTACGAGTGATTGGGGAGAAGTACCAGAGGAGGTGCGGAATGCGGTGGGTGAGAATATTTGCGTTAGCGGCCGTGACGGCGCTGGGGGCCATGGCTACGGTGGGAACGGATTCGTTCCGCTGGTCCGGCAAGATGACCGCGGGGCAGGTGCTCGAAGTGCGCGGGGTCAACGGGTCGATTCACGCCGAGGGCGGCTCGGGCGACCAGATTGAAGTGATCGCGCACAAGAGCGGGCGCTGGTCGGAGACCACGGGTGTGCGCGTCGAAGTGGTGCGTCACGCGGGCGGCATCCTGGTGAGCGCGGTGTATCCCTCCGGCGCGAACGACGATGAGCGAGTGGACTTCACCATCCGCATGCCCGCCGGAGCTCGATTCCTGGGCCGTACGGTGAACGGCGCGGTGGAAGCGACGGCTCTCTCGGCCGACGCGGAAGCGCACACGGTGAACGGCGAAGTACACATCAGCACCAGCGGCGCCGCGCGCGCGGATACGGTCAACGGGGCCATCACGGCATCGGTGGGCCAAGTGGTGGGAGGCTTGCGGCTCACCACCATCAACGGCGGCATCACGCTGCGGGTTCCGCATGACGCCAGCGGCGATGTACATGCCGCCACCAAGAACGGGCGCATCTCCACCGACTTTCCGCTGCGCGTGCGCGGCAGCTTGTCTAACCGCAGCATCCGCGGACGGCTGGGCAGCGGAGGCCCGGAATGGAGTCTCACCACCGTGAACGGAAGTATCTGCCTGCGATCCATCGCGCATGGAGTGTGAGAGGGAAGGACAGCACAGGCTATTCTGTTCGTTAGAACCCCTCCATGCAGAAGTCTTCCGCCGAACCACCGCCACGTATCCTGATTGCCGATGACCAGCCCGACGTACTGGAGGCGCTGCGCCTGCTGCTGAAGGGCGAAGGCTACCAGCTGGAATCCGCTACATCGCCGGCCGGCGTGGTGTCGGCGCTGGAAGCCCGCGACTTCGACGTGGTCCTGATCGATCTCAATTACAGCCGCGACACCACTTCCGGGCAGGAAGGCCTGGATCTGCTCTCGCGTATCCAAGCCATCGACAGTATCCTGCCGGTGATCGTGATGACCGCCTGGGGCACCGTGAAACTGGCGGTCGAGGCCATGCGCCGCGGCGCGCGCGATTTCATCCAGAAGCCCTGGGAGAATGAGCGGCTGCTGAGCATCGTGCATACGCAGCTGGAATTAAGCCGGGCCATTCGCAGAGGTCTGCGCCTCGAAGCCGAGAACCGGCTGCTGCGGGCCGAGGGCGCGCCGACGATGATCGCGGAATCGCCCGCCATGGGACCCGTGCTGCAGTTGATCTCGCGGGTGGGGCCATCGGATGCCAACATCCTGATCACCGGCGAGCCGGGCACGGGCAAGGAAGTGGTGGCGAAGACGCTGCACGCCATCTCCGTGCGCTGTTCCAAGCCCATGGTCACCGTGAACGCGGGGGGACTCGCGGAAGGCATCTTCGAGAGCGAGTTATTCGGGCATGTGCGAGGCGCATTCACCGATGCCAAGATGGACCGCGTCGGCCGCTTTGAACTGGCTGACGGAGGAACACTGTTCCTGGATGAAATCGCCAATGTTCCGATGAATCTGCAGACCAAGCTGCTGCGGGTGCTGGAGATCGGCGAGATGGAACGCGTGGGGTCGTCGAAGACCAAGAAAGTGGATGTGCGGGTGCTCTCCGCCACCAACGCGCGGCTGGACGAAGAAGTGGAAGCGGGTCGGTTTCGCCAGGACCTGCTGTTCCGTCTGAACACGATTGAGATTCATGTGCCGGCCCTGCGCGAGAGGCGCGAGGATATCCCGTTGCTGGCCTCGCACTTCCTCACGAATCATGCCCACCGGTATCGCAAGAAGATCACCGGCTTCGATCACGCGGCGATGCAGAGTCTGCTGGACAATCCGTGGCAGGGCAACGTGCGCGAGTTGAATCACGTGGTGGAGCGCGCCGTGCTGATGGCGCAGGATTCACAGATTCACGGCTCGGACCTGGCGCTGCGGACCGCGCGCGAGGGCAGCCCCCGGCTGGAAGAGATGAGCATCGAAGAAGTGGAGGCGTTTCTGATCAAGAAGGCGCTGGCGCGTTACGGGGGCAATGTGAGCCACGCCGCCAGCGCACTTGGTTTAAGCCGAAGCGCTTTGTACCGCCGCTTGCAACGCTACGGCCTATGAGATACATGTGGGGCGGACCCCCTGGTCCGCGCGGGGCCCCCCGGCCCCGCCGTTCTGGAAGTCAATGACACTCCGCCGCCCTCACGTTGTGCATGAAGTTCGTGTACTGCTGCTAGCTTTGCTGGCCGGCTCGCCAGCGGTGCTGGTCTCCATGTTGATGCTGTGGGTCTGGCCGGGCGACTCCAGCCCCAAAGTGCAGTGGACCTTGACGCTGATTATCGTCGGGTTCTGGCTGGGATTTTCCATCGGCATCCGCGACAAAGTGGCCTCGCCGCTGCGCACGCTCGCGAATTTGCTGGAAGCGATGCGCGAGGGCGATTATTCCATCCGCGCACGCCACGTGAAGGCCGACGACGCCATGGGCGAGGTAATGCAGCAGGTGAACATGATGGGCGCCACGCTGCGGGCCCAGCGCCTGGGCGCTCTCGAAGCCACCACGCTGCTGCGCAAGGTGATGGAAGAGATCAATGTCGCCGTGTTCGCTTTCGATGGCGAGCAGAAACTGCGGCTGGTGAACCGGGCCGGAGAACGGCTGCTGGCGGACACTTCGGAGCGGCTGGTGGGCAGCGAGGCCGCGCAACTGGGACTGGGCGACTATCTGGCGGGGGACGCCGAGCATACCGTGCAGCGCTCGTTCCCGAGCGGCGCTGGCAGATGGGGCGTCCGGCGCAGCACCTTCCGCGAGGGTGGTTTGCCGCATCAATTATTGGTGGTAACCGACCTCACGCGGCCCTTGCGCGAGGAAGAGCTGAAGGCCTGGCAGCGGCTGGTCCGCGTGCTGGGGCATGAGTTGAACAATTCGCTGGCGCCGATCAAATCCATCGCGGGCAGCCTGGAAAATCTGCTGCTGCGCAAGCCGCGGCCGGACGACTGGGAAGAGGACATGCAGCGCGGCCTGACGGTGATCGCATCGCGCAGCGAGGCGCTCAGCCGTTTCATGAGCGCCTATGCGCGGCTGGCGCGGCTGCCGCCACCCACGCTTGCGCCGGTCGAGATCGGGGACCTGATCCGGCGCGTCGCGGGCCTCGAAACGCGCATCCATCCCGCGCTGACTCCGGGTCCGAACATCGTGATTCGCGCCGACTGCGATCAGCTGGAGCAATTGCTGATCAATCTGATTCGCAACGCGGTGGACGCATCGCTCGAAACCGGCGGCGGCGTGCACATGGGCTGGTGGCGCCAGAATTCGCACCTTATCGTGTGGATTCGAGACGAAGGTCCGGGCTTGTCGAACACCTCGAACCTGTTCGTTCCATTCTTCACCACCAAGCCGGGCGGTTCCGGCATCGGACTGGTGCTGAGCCGGCAGATCGCCGAAGCGCACGGGGGCACGCTGAGTTTACAGAATGCGGATGACGGGCCTGGTTGCGAAGCGCGGCTGGTGTTGCCGCTGTAACAGCCCGCGTTGACGGTACGGACGTTCTCGCCCGCGCGGCGCCAGAGTAACCTTTCCTTCCGCCACTGGTATTAACCCCCAAGACGCATCGCCTCCGCTTTTTGCGGAACCTAACCGGCCACTAGAGCGTACGTCTAAGTGCTGACTGCAAGGAGACCCGATGGAAAGTAACGGAAAGACCCTGATTTCGCTGGATAGCGTCACCAAAGTATTCACTACGGATGAAATGGAAACGCACGCGCTGGCAGGCATCCACCTGCAGGTGGTCCAGGGGGAATATGTCTCGATTTCGGGACCCTCGGGCTGCGGTAAATCCACGCTGCTGGCGATTCTAGGCCTGCTGGACACGCCCTCGGCGGGTGAGTACATCTTGAACGGCACGCGGGTGGAGAATATGAAGCTCAGCCAGCGCGCGCGTGTGCGGAATCGGGAAATCGGTTTTATTTTCCAGGCATTCAACCTGATTGGCGATCTCACGGTGTACGAGAATGTCGAGCTGCCGCTCACCTACCGGAATATGCCGGCGTCGGAGCGCAAAATCCTGGTGCGGGATTCGCTGGAGCGCGTAGGTATGGGTCATCGCGTGAAGCACTATCCTTCGCAGCTTTCCGGGGGCCAGCAGCAGCGCGTGGCCGTGGCGCGGGCGCTGGCCGGCAAGCCGTCCATCCTGCTGGCCGACGAGCCCACCGGTAACCTGGACTCCGCCAATGGCGAAGCGGTCATGAGCCTGCTCAGCGAATTGCACAGAGAAGGCGCCACCATCTGCATGGTGACGCACGATCCGCGATATGCCGCCTGCGCGGACCGGCAGATCCGGCTGTTCGACGGCAGAGTGGTGGAAGAAACGGCGGCGGTTTCGGTATAGCTCGCCCGGGCGATCCGTCAGGATCTCAGTACAATCGGTATAGATGAACATTCTGGTAACCGGAGGGGCCGGATTTATCGGCTCCTGCTTCGTGCGCCTCATGCTGGCGGAAGATCCGTCCGTCGAAATCGTCAATGTCGATAAGTTGAGTTACGCGGGCAATCTTGAGAATCTTGCCTCCGTGATGTCTGAGCCGCGGCATGTGTTCCTGCGCGAAGACATCTGCCGGCGTGAGCGCATGCTCGAGATCTTCGCCGAACATAAGCCCGATGCCGTGGTGCACTTCGCCGCCGAATCGCACGTTGACCGCAGCATCCTTTCGCCGGAGCCGGTCTTTGAAACCAATCTGCGCGGCAGCTTCAACCTGCTGGAAGCAGCCCGCGCGCACAAGACCGCCCGTTTTGTGCACGTCTCAACGGACGAAGTCTACGGGAGTCTCAAGGCGCCGCTCGAGGCCGGCGAAAATTACCCGCTGATCGCCAGCAGCCCTTATTCCGCGTCCAAGGCGGGGTCCGATCTGATGGCGCTGGCGTATTTCAAGACCTACAAAATGCCGGTGCTGGTAACGCGCGCTTCTAACAATTACGGACCTTACCAGTTTCCCGAAAAGCTGATTCCGCTGATGATCTCGAACGCGCTGGAGGATCGTCCCCTGCCGGTGTACGGCGACGGCCGGCAGGTGCGCGACTGGCTGTATGTCGAGGACCACTGCCGGGCTATCCGGACGCTGCTGCACAAAGGCCGCGAGGGCGAGGTTTACAACATCGGCGGCAACCGGTCGCTGGCGAATCTGGAGGTGGTGGAGCGAATTCTAGCCGCCACGGGCAAGCCCGCCAGCTTGATCCAGTATGTGACGGATCGGCCCGGACATGACCGGCGGTACGCCTTGTCCAGCGAGAAAATCCAGCATGAGACCGGCTGGGAACCGGCCATGAGCTTTGATCGGGGACTGCCGCTTACGGTGGATTGGTACCGCGACCACCAGGACTGGGTCCAGCGAGTGAAGAGCGGGGAGTACCAGACCTTCTACGCGGATAACTACGAAAAGCGACTAGTTGGGAAATAGCCGGCGCCCCGCCCACATTGACGGGTCAGGCTTTGCCTACCACTCCGGCCAGCGGGGAACTGGCGCTGGCGTATAGCTTGCTGGGCATACGCTCCGCCAGATATGCGTGACGGCCCGCCTGCACGGCGAGTTTCATGGCCACCGCCATTTGCTCGGAATCGCCGGCTGCGGCAATCGCGGTGTTCATCAGCACGCCGTCAAAGCCGAGTTCCATCGCGATAGCGGCATCCGACGCCGTCCCGACGCCGGCGTCGACAATCAGCGGGACTTCCGTAATCATTTCGCGCAGAATGCGGAGATTCGTCAGGTTCTGAATTCCCAGGCCGGACCCGATGGGGGCGCCCAGCGGCATCACCGCGGCGGCGCCGGCGGCGATCAGTTTGCGGGCGTTGACCAAATCGTCATTGGTGTACGGCAGCACCACGAAACCCTCGCGCGCCAGGACGCGAGTGGCCTCAATCAGGCCTTCATTGTCCGGGAACAGCGTCCGTTCATCGCCGATCACTTCCAGCTTCACCCAATTCGAGAGGCCCGCTTCGCGGCCTAGCCGGGCTGTCCGGATGGCTTCATCGGCCGTGTAGCAGCCCGCCGTATTGGGCAAAATGAATAGCTGGGAGCGGTCAATATAATCGAGCAGCGATTCGCTGGACCGGTCCGCGAGGTTCACGCGGCGGACCGCTACGGTCACTACTTCCGCGCCGGAAGCCGCATGGCAGCGGGCCATTTCAGGGAAGCTCCGGTACTTTCCGGTACCCACGAATAGCCGGGAATGGAAAGTGCGATCCGCGATCTGGAGTAGGTCCTGCATAGTCTTAGTTTAGCTGGCCATGACGGCACCCCCAGCACCACCTTGCAGGTGGGTACTAGACGCCGACGCCCGATTCGAGTAACATCTGATACAGACTTGAGTTTGGAAGCTTCAAAGGGGGAAGTAACATGAGCCGTGTAAGCTCGATGCGCGCAGCGCTATCTCTGGGGATAGCCTTGATTCTGTTTTCTTTCGTGGCCGTGGCCCAGTCGGATCTGGGCTCCATCACTGGCTTCGTGAAGGATGCCACCGGAGCCTCCGTGCCAAATGCCGGCATCACCGTTCGGAATGAGGCCACCGGCAC
>JAYTVY010000020.1:0-3680 GCA_043743755.1 Bryobacterales bacterium
GATATCCCCTTGCTGCCTTAGAATCTGCCCCAGCGTGTTATACGGCCCCGGATTATCGGGAGTCAGCCGAATAGCTTCCTTCAGCGCCGGCACGGCGCCCGCCAAATCGCCCTTCTGCTTCAATGCCGTTCCCAGCATGAAGAACGCCTCACCGTAATCGGGCCGCAGTTTGATCGCGCTCCGCATTTCCTGCGCGGCTTCGTCGAACCCACCCGTCTGCCAGGCCGCGATCCCCAGCGTATAGTGCGCCTCCGCCATC
Source organism: Bryobacterales bacterium (assembly GCA_043743755.1). Classification (GTDB taxonomy): domain Bacteria; phylum Acidobacteriota; class Terriglobia; order Bryobacterales; family Bryobacteraceae; genus JALYHQ01. The sequence goes on from JAYTVY010000020.1 coordinate 260, forward strand.
GCCGGATCCAGATCCAGCGCTTTCTTCAGCTCGATCTTGGCCTCATCCAGCCGGTCCTTCTGCTTCAGCGCCACGCCCAGATCGTAATGCGCGGCCGCCGACTTCGGATCGGCCGCAATCGCCTCGCGCAACTGGGGAATCGCCTTGTCGAGCTCGGCCTTCTGCAAATACGCGAATCCGATATTCAGTTTCGCGGTCGCGCTGCCGGGATCCAAAGCCAGCGTCTTCTGAAACTGCTGGATGCCCTGTTCGGCGTGCCCTGTATTCACCAGAACAATGCCGAGGCTGTTCCAGATCTCCGGATCCTTGGCATTCAGCTCGCTCGCGCGCCGGTACGCCTGCACCGCGCCTTCCAGATCCCCGGATTTCTGCAGCGCCAGTCCGAGCTGCTTCCACCCGTCGAAGCTGACGCCGTCAATCTTCGTGGCCGCCTGCAGTTCGGCCGCGGCCTCCGCGAACCGGCTCGCGTCGTTCAAGGCCATCCCATAGCGATAGCGATAATCGAAACTCCGCGGATTCAGCGCGGCCGCCAGCCGAAACTCGCGCAGCGCCCGATCGTAATCTTTGTTCAGCCAGCAAGCCACGGCGAGGTGATAATGCGCCGGAGCATAATCCACGTTGAGCGTAATCGCCCGCTCGAATCGTTCAATGGCTTCGTCCTGGCGCTGCAGCACCGCCATGAGAAAGCCGATTTCGTCCAGCAACTCCGCCGACCTCGGCTGAATCCCAGCCGCTTTTTCAAACGCCGCCAGCGCCCCGGCGGCATCTCCCTGTGCTTTCAAATGCCGGGCCCGCTGCTCTATCTGCTGCAGCGTCTCGGCGCCCAGGATGGCGATCGCCGAAAGAAGGAACACAAGCCTCATGCACCCACTAGAATATCCGTATGCCCGCCCCCACGCTCATCTTGCTGCTTCTCCTGATGCAAGACGCGTATCAGACCGGCCTCGATGCGTACCGGCGGCGCGACTATGTCAAGGCGGCGGAGCAGTTCGAGCTGGCGATCAAGAACGCGCCCCCGGACAGCCTGGCAAAGCGCGAGGCCGTGGTTTTTCTTGGACAGAGCCTGTACCTCGGCAACCACTTCAAGGAAGCTATCCCGTGGCTGGAGCAGGCGGCGGCCGGGCCGGTCCGCACCCTCGAATCGAACTACATGCTAGGTGTCGCTTACGTGCAGGTGCGCGAACCGGAAAAGTGCGTGGCATCCTTCGCCAAGATGTACAACGTGTCTCCGTCGTCAGCGGCCGCGCGTCTGATCGCGGCCCAGATGATGGTCCGCTACGGCTTCGAGGAAGACGCCGGAAAGCAGCTCAAGCGCGCCCTCGAACTTGATCCCAAGATTCCCGAAGCGCATCTGATTCTGGGAGAACTGGCGACTTATCACGGGGAGATCGACCGCGCCGTGGTTGAACTTAACCAGGAAATCGCGATCAATCCGAACTTCGCCGCGGCGTACTACAAATTAGGCGACGCCTACAGCCGGCGTGAGCAGTGGGACGAAGCCATCCCCAACCTGGAGCGGTCCATCTGGCTGAACCCGAACTTCAGCGGCCCTTACATTCTGCTGGGTAAGGCGTACTTGAAGCGGAAGGAACTGCCTAATGCCGAGAACACGCTGCGGCAGGCCATCCGCATGGATCCGCAGAACTACTCCGCGCGTTACCTGCTGGGCCAGACTCTGGTGCAGTTGGGCCGGACAGAGGAAGCCCGCAAAATTCTCGAGGAGGCTAAAGCGCTGAAAGGTCCGGAAAACTAACCGAAATCTTCACGCTCCGCTGCTTTTGCGCGAGGACTCCGGCGTCACGTTCTTCAGTACGGTTTCGGCCAGCAGCGCTTTAATGGACTGCTCAAAGGGGCTCTTGGGGTGCTCCCAGAAGTCCACGAACCGGGCCGCTACGGGCCGGAGTTGCGCCGGGATATCGGCGCCTGGCGCCCCCGTTGGAAGCGCGGCCGGGTGCTCCCCGGGAATGCGTGCGTCCGGCTCCTGGGTTCGAATTGAATCCGATACCGCCGCGCTCAGCCCAGCACCCGGGAAGTATTCCAGCCAGGAACGGAATAGCGCCGATCCCAGCGACTGGAAGCTGACGCGCATCGCGTGACGTTTATCGTTGAGCTCATCAAACAACTGGTGGTTAACTCGAATACTGATGCGCTTGCTGTTATCTATCATGATCCTACCGCCTGGCACTATTAACCATTGACGCTCTGGTGAAATGGTGCCATGTTTTGGAATATTTAGCAATATCAAAGATGGCATCATAAAGAGCCGGGGAGCCGCGAGCGCGGCAGCCCGATTAGCTCCGCCCGATAATGCGGCCGCTTCCGTCCAAAACCAGATGGAGGCCGCGCCACAGGACCGTTTTGCCGAACAGGGCGGCAGCCCATACCGCGGCCGTATAAAGGTCGCGGAAAGGGATCAACAACGCGAGGAGAAGCGCATCCGGGCTTCGCAATATTACCCAGCCGCCCACCATTCCGGTGGCCAGACGCAGTATCAGCAGCGCGATTGCGATGGGCCATGCGCCCGCCGTCAATGCCACGCCAACCCACAGGCCGGCGAACGTTACCGGCAGCCCCGCATAGCCCCACGGCTTGGACAACCGGACGGTGCGGGACCAGCGGACCTGGTGAGACCACACGGCACCCCAGGATTGCCCGTCCAGGTGCGTGCTCACCACCACTTTCGAGATAACATTCCGGCGTCCCAGCGCATGCAGCATCGCGCCCAATTGATAATCGTCCGCCAGATAATCCCGCAGCGCCGCGAAGCCTCCGATACGGAGCAGGTCCTCGCGCCGGAACGCAAGTGTGGATCCCAACCCGAACTCGGAGACCCCGAACAGAGGGGCCACCAGCGCGCTGGGAGCGAAATCGGTGGCGATGCCGAGAGCTTCCCAGCGTCCCGGCCAGCCGGAAGATTCCGCGCGATAAAGGCAAGTTACCAGCCCCACGCCGGGGTCTTCGAGAGGCGCCACAACGTCACGCAGATATCCCGCCGGCACCGTAATATCGCTGTCATTCACAATCCAGACCGGATGCCGCGCGTGCGACGCCAGGTCCATCAAGACGCCTACTTTCCCGTTAGGCGCTTCGGTGGTGGATTCGATCAATCGGATCGCAACGCGCGGAAACTCTTCCATCAGCCGCCGGATCTCCAGAACGGCGGGATCGTCCGGATCACGCACCCCAAAGAGAATCTCGAACTCGGGATAATCCTGAATCGCGTGAGATCGAATGGCGGAATAGAACCCTTGATCCAGCCCCCGAATCGGCTTCAGGATCGAAATGCCGGGCAGGTGCGAGCTCCGCGGCGCGCGTCCGAAATAATGCCGCAACGTAGCGATAAGAGCGATGCCCTGATAGCCCATCGCAACCGCGACAACGGCGTACAGTACTTCCAGCATCGCCTTGTGAGGGCCCCCAG
>JAYTVY010000021.1:0-2861 GCA_043743755.1 Bryobacterales bacterium
GGCAGTACGCGGTGGCGATACTTCTGATTTTTGTTCTGGTGCTGCCCGTGGGGTATCACTTTCTGCAAGATTACCAAAGGGCCAGGCTGGTGAGTTTTCTGGATCCTTCGCAGGACCCGAAGGGGTCCGGGTATCAGGTGATTCAATCCAAGATCGCGGTGGGCTCCGGTGCTTTATGGGGCCAGGGCGTGACGCGAGGTTCTCAGACCCAGGGCCGATTCTTGCCGGTGCCGCACACGGATTTTATCTTTTCGGCGTTCGCCGAGGAGCACGGATTCGTGGGAGTGGTGGTGGCGCTGGGGTTATATTTTCTGCTGCTGTTGCAAATTGTGCAGAACGCTCAGACGGCGCCAGACCGGGCCGGAACTCTGATCTGCATGGGTGTAGCAACTCTGTTGTTGTTTCACATTCTGGTAAACGTCGGAATGGTGGTGGGGCGCATGCCGGTTACCGGGATCCCGCTGCCGCTGATGAGTTCCGGCGGTTCGAACATTCTGTCGGTATTTTTGATGCTGGGGCTTGTGAACAACGTCCGGCTTCGGCGATTTGTAAATTGAACGAGGCCGCAGGCGGCCGGTATTCGAAGAAGATTGAAGGGTAGCGGGTGGCTTGGCCATCCAATGTTTTTTAGCGTCTGGCCGGATGTTTGAGAGTGTATTCTCCATCCGGCGAGGCGGACGGATTTCGGGGCGTAATTCGCCGGGAGCGAGGCTGGTAAAGGCTCACCCGGCGCGCCGTTTGTGCTGCTGCCTTCCGGTTTGCTTCCTATGCCGCGCTCCCGGCCCGAAACCGCGGAGAGCGTAGATGACCAAAGAACTGGTGATTTCGTCGAACCGCCACGAAACCAAAGTGGCGATTCTCGAAGAGGATCAATTGGTGGAGGTGTACTTCCAGCGAGCGCATGAATACTCGCTCGCCGGAAGCATCCACAAGGGGCGCGTGACGCGCGTGCTGCCCGGGATGCAGTCGGCATTCGTGGACATCGGCCTGGAGCGCGATACGTTCCTTTACGTGACGGACTTCTTCGAGGAGAACGAGGACTACGATCCGGTTCCCGCGAGCGGCGAGGTGCGTGAGGCGCGTGAACCGCGCGAGGCGCGCGAACCGCGGGAAGCGCGCGAAGCGCGTCCTGAGCGCAGTGGACGCGACCGCGAGGGTCGCCGGGATCGCGGCGATCGCGGCCCCCGGCATGACCGCGGCAATCGCGAGCGGCCGCCCGCTGAAGCTCGCCCAGCCGAGATGGCGCCTGTAGAACCCGCCGTCGCCACCGAGGCAGATGTGCCCGCTTCGGTGGAAGGCGCCGCTCCCGCCGCGGAGCCAACGGCTCTCGCGCCGCGTGCGTTCCGCCGGCCGGAAGGAGGCGAGCGCGACGACCGCGGACGCCGCGGACGCCGCCGCAGAAATCGCGGTCACGGATTCCCGGATTCGAAGTATGCCTCCGAGCAAGGCCCGCCGCGGCATGAAACTCAGGGGGCCGCGCCCGTGCGCTCCTATGTCGAGGCCGTTCGCGACCCAGCCGGGCCCGCGGAGGAGACCGACTTCTCGGTGCTGCCGGGCGAGTCGCTGGCCAAGTACCGGGGCATGAACGTGCCGCCGCTCGATGAAGCCGAGGAGCGCGAGATACAAGAGCTTCATCAACCCGACATGGCGGGCCTGTCGGCCGCCGAAGCGGATGCCGATGCCGCCGAAGCAGCCACTTTCGCGGAAACTGAAGACGCCCACATCGAGAACCACATTTCGGAAACTTCGGAGGTCACCATTGTCGCCGCCGGCCACGAAGAAGTGGTGGAACCCGCTTCCGGACATCCCGTGGCGAATGAGATTCTAGCCGAAGCGCATGCGGCTTCACGCGAGCCCTCGGAAGAACAGCACGAGGAATTGTCGCTGGCTGAAGAGGCTATCGAAGAAGAAGAAGGCGCCCTTCCGGCAGCCGAAGGTGTAGAACCTCCTGAAACCCCCGAGCGTCAGAGCGCGAATGTCCGCGAACAGGGCGGACGCTATATGCAGCGCCTGACCCGGCGCATGCGCCGCCGCATGCGCGGAGGGGAGGGCAAGCCCGAGATCAAAGCGGACGGCCCGCCGGCAGCGGAAACCGAGGTCCCTCCGGAAGCCGCGGCCAGCGCGCCCGAACCCACTCCCGCCGCGCCCTCCGAAGCCCCGCGCACCGGCGGCAGGCCCGAACGCGCCGAACGTCCGCCGCTGCCATCCATTTCCGAGCTGCTCAAAGAGGGCCAGGAGATCATTGTTCAGATCGCCAAGGAACCGCTGGGACAGAAGGGCGCGCGCATCACGTCGCACATCGCGCTGCCGGGCCGCTACGTGGTGTATATGCCGACGGTGGATCACATGGGCGTCTCGCGCAAGATCCCCAGCGATGAAGAGCGCCTGCGGCTAAAACGGATTCTGCAGACCCACCACGCCGGCATGACCGGCGGCTTTATTGTTCGAACCGCCGGCGAAGGGCACACCGAGGAAGAGATCGCCGCGGACATGAACTTCCTGTATAAACTCTGGCTCGACATCCGCCAAAAAGCCGAGAAGCGCCCCGCGCCGCTGCTCCTGCACCATGATCTCGACATCGTCCAGCGCATTCTGCGCGATCAGGTAACGGAGAGCTTCAAGGCCGTGTGGGTGGACAGCGAGGTTGCCTACGAGAGTATTCTGAGCTTTATCCAGCGCTTCCAGCCCGCGCTGGTTTCGCGCGTCAAGCTGTATACGCGCGCTGCGCCGATCTTCGACGCGTTTAATATCACGGCCGAGCTCGAGAAGGCGCTGCGCCCCAAGGTATGGCTAAAGTCGGGCGGCTATATCGTCATCAACCAGACGGAGGCGCTGGTGGCCATCGACGTCAACACGGGCCG
>JAYTVY010000022.1:0-6676 GCA_043743755.1 Bryobacterales bacterium
CAGATCCAGCAACCGGCGGCGGCGCGACGTGAAACGCTCCACCGTCCAGGCGCCGAGTCCGAAGAGCCGCAATTCCTTGGCGGACGGCGGATCCACGGCGAGGCGATACGCGTACTCGGCATGCCGCTGCGCTTCGCGTACTTCATCCGTATTGCGATCCCGCCAGATGGCGCTTTCGCGCAGCAGCCAGTGGGTGGCGAACCACGCGCCCAGCAGCAGCAGCGGCGCCCACCAGGCGTACGCCGCCAGCACGCAGGCCGCGGCCAGTCCGCCGATTAATTCCACCAGTCCGGATGCGATGAAGTCCATCGAGATGGACAAGGGCGGCCCGCTGATGCCGAGGTCGAAATCGCGCGCCATGCTGAGATCCGTAGTCAGGCGCGGATCCTCCAGGTGCCCCATCCCCGGCGGCCCCACGCAGGCGCTAGTCAGCTCGTCGTAGAGCCACGCGGCCGTCCGGCTGCCGAGGTTAGCGCCAATGGCCTGATGCAGCGGGGACAAGATCTGGAGCAGAACGAATATCGCCCCGGCCATGCTGAGCGGCCCGGTCAGCGAATCTCCGCGCTGCACCGCGCCTACCAATACGCCCATCGCGATGGTAAACAACGCCGGAAGCGAGCCGCGCAGCAGCAGCGCCCCCCACCATGCGATGGCCAGCGGATTGTCCGCTTTCGGGAGCGCCCCGAAAAACTTCCACTCGTTCCGCGCCACCAGACGCTGGATCAGGGCCCGCATAACACCCGATTGTAAACCGAACCTGCGCCGGCGCTCCTTAGCGATCCCTAGCTGAATCCTTTCAACTCCACGATGGTCGCGCCCGTTCCGCCCTCCGATTGCGACGCCGGATAGAATTTCGCCACATGCGGATTGTCCGCCAGCAGCTCCGCCACCACGCGCCGCAGGACGCCCATTCCGTGCCCGTGCACGACGCGTATCCGCTCCACGGAGGCGGCTGCCGCGTTATCCAGGAATTTGTCGACGTTATCGCGGGCCTCTTCCGCGCGCTGTCCCACCACATTGATCTCGCGATACCCGCCGTCCCAGGCTGGTCCGGCGGACTGAAACGTCACATTCTTCAGCGGCCGCACGGCGTCGGGCGCGTCCGGCAGCACGTCTTCCACGTCGTCCATCGAAACCTGCATCTTCATCAGTCCGGCTTGCACTTCGAGTCGCCCCTCGGACAGCTTGCGCCGCACGCGGGCCGGCTCTCGGATGCCCTTCAGGCGCACTCGCGACCCCTCAGCGATTGCGAAAACCGGCTTGGCCGCGGGCGTATTCGCCAGCACCGACGATTGCACTCGTTCCTGAAACTCGCGCCGCGTCTTGGCCACCCGCCGGGTCGCTTGTTCGGCGGCTTTGCGCTGGTCCGCGCCTTCCAGCACCCGGCTGATGGTCTCGCGTGCCTGCGCTTCAAATTCGGCGATGGCCGATTCGCACCGCTGTTCCACCTCCCGAAGTTTGGCGCTCTCGCGCTGCTCCCACTCGCGCGCCAGTTCCCGCTCGCGTGCTGCCAGCGCCTCTCGCGCTTCTTCCAATCCGTGCTCGGCCTGGGCCACGCTTTCCAGGCGCGCATGCAATTCGCCCAGGAAGAGCGAAATGTCGCGCTCAGCCGTGGACATTGCGCCGCGCGCCCGCTCAATCATAGCCTGCGGCATGCCGAGCCGGCTCGCGATATCCAGTCCCGCCGATTTTCCCGGCGCGCCCAGTCGCAGGATATAGGTAGGCTGCAGCGTCTGCTCGTCAAATCCCATCGACGCATTCACCACGCCCGGGGTATTCGCGCCGAATACCTTCAGCGCCAGCAAATGCGTGGATGCCAGCGTGAAGGCGCCGCTGCCGCGAAACGTATCCAGCACCGCCACGCCCAGCGCCCCGCCCTCTTCCGGATCGGTGGCGCGTCCCAGCTCATCCAGCAGCACCAGCGAATCGCGGGTAACGTTCTCCAGCATTTCCCGGACATGCGCAATGTGCGCGGAAAAAGTGCTGAGGCTTTCCAGAATGGACTGGTTATCGCCCACGTCCGCCAGCACCTGGTCGAATAAAGGAAACTCGGCTTCGGCCGCCGGCACCGGCAGGCCGGCCTGCGCCATCAGCGCGAGTAACCCCACCGTCTTCATGGACACCGATTTGCCGCCCGTGTTCGGCCCGCTGATCAGCAGCGTCCGGCGGGATTCCTCCAGCGACAGCGATATGGGCAGTATCGGCTTGCGCTGCTTGCGCAACACATCCTCCAGCAGCGGATGCCGCGCTTCCCGCAGCAGCAGGCGCCGGCTGCGGTCCGGACTGAAGCGCGGAATCGTGCAGTTGAAATCGATGGCGAATGCCGCTTTCGCGAACACGAACTCCAGCTCGCCCGCCGCTGCCGCCGCATCTGCGATCGCACCGGCGTGCGCCCGCAGCGAATCCGTCATTTCACGCAGAATGCGGAGCACCTCACGCTGTTCGTCTTCGCGCAGCCGAACCAGGTCGTTGTTCAGGTCGATGGTCTCAAGCGGCTCCACAAAGAGCGTGTGACCGGTCCCGCTGGCCCCATGGATCACTCCCTGCATCTTGCGCTGGTGCCCGGCCACCACCGGCACCACGAACCGGTCATTCCGAATCGTGATGAACTCTTCCTGCAATGTGCCGTCGTCGCGATGCGCGCGCAGGAAGCGCTCCAGCGAAATTTGGATCTGCTTCTGCTGTTTCTCGATGTCCCGGCGCAGCCGGTGCAGCGCGACGCTGGCATCGTCCGACAGTGAGCCGTCCGGCAGAATCTTTCCGCTTAATTCGCGCAGCAATGGCCGCAGATCCGCGATGCGCGTCGCAGTAGCCGCCAGACGCGGATATTTTTCGCCCGCCGCCACCAGCAGCCCGCGCATCTCCGCGGCCTGTCCCAGAAAACTGGTCAGCTTGACGATCTGCCCCGCCTCCAGCCCCGCGCCTTCGATGCGCAGCAACGCCACGGACTCCGCGATATCGGGAATGGAGTCAAAGCGAATGCGAATCGCGGACCCGCGCGAAGCTGGTTGCGGCTGCGTGGCCGCTTGCAAATACCGGAGCCCTTCGGATGCGTCCGCCAGCGCTGCTTCGAGCGCCGCGCGATCCACGGCCGGCGCGGCGTGTTCCAACTCCGCGCGCCCCAGCGGACTGGCGACGTAGCGTCCCAGCAGCGCGCGCAGCGCCTCGAATTCCAGAATGTCAGCGCTGGAGTTGCGCAAAAGCTCGCTCCACAACCGCCGTCGTGCCTTCTGTCAGGCGATAATTTCCCAGTTCCGATCGGCTAACCCACGCCGCGCCGCTCACGTCGCTGGCCGCCTCGAGCGTACCGCCCACCACCTTGCACAGATAATCGATCAGCACGTAGTGGTACTCAGTGCGCCCAGCGTCGTCCGGAATCATTCGCTCGAAGATCTCGAACATTGACATTACTTCCACTTCGAGCCCGGTCTCCTCGCGCACCTCGCGCCGCATCGCATCCTCCAGCTTCTCGCCCGTTTCCACAATCCCGCCCGGCAATGACCACCAGCCCTTCAGCGGTTCCTTGCCGCGCTCCGCCAGCAGAATGCGCCCTTCCTCGAAGATCAGGGCGCCCACGCCCAGGTACGGGCGCGTCGGATAGCGCCGGCTCTGGTCCGCGTTAATATTGCACGCTCCCCTTCACGTTCATCCTGATGCGGTATACAGACGATCGCGCCGTGATATACAGCCCCTGCAGATCCGCGTCTCCGAATGCGCAGTTGGAGGGCGTTTCGGCGATGGCAATTTCGTTGAGCTGCTTGCCCGCCGGCGAATACACGAAGAGGCTGCGGGCGGCGAGATACAGGTTCCCGTGTTCATCCGTCCGGAGACCGTCGGGAACCCCCGGAATTCCCGAGATCAGCACGCGTTCATTAGTCGCGGCGCCATGCTTGTCCAGATCGAATGCGCGCACGTTGTGCTCGTCTGATCCCGCCACATAGAGGATATGCCCATCCGGCGAGAGCGCCACGCCGTTGGGACGCCCCGGCGTCCGCGCGATCACTTCCAGGTCGCCTTTCAGCGGCAGGTGAAACACGCCGTAGAAATCCAGCTCCCGGGCATCTTGCTGGTTTCCGAACGCTGGATCGGTGAACCAAACGTGACCGTCCTTCCGGACCACTATATCGTTGGGAGCATTGAACCGCTTGCCTTGGTATTTGTCGGCCAGAACCTCCACGTGCCCCTTGCGGTCCGTGCGAGTGACGCGGCGGGTCCGGCTTTCGCATGTATAAAGCCGCCCCTGTGCGTCGAAAGTGTTGCCATTCGCTCCGTTCGCGTCCTTGCGAAACACAAACGGGCGCTCGCCCGGCGCTAGCCTCAGAATGCGGTCATTGGGAATATCGCTGAACAGCAGAGCTCCATCCTGGGCCCACACGGGTCCTTCCGTGAATCCATGGCCGGAGGAAACTTTCTCGATGCGTATTTCAGCAGTCTCCTGCGCCGAGAGGAGTGTGGCCAGAAGAAACAGCGCTCGATTCACTCTCATAGCCTAACGCGCTTAAGCCCGCGGTGTCGGGGAAGTTGAAGTTGGTGTACAATTCCCAACAGTGCGTACTTGTAACGCCGCTGTAACCTGGCGAGATGAGTACATTTTTGACTTTGGGGGAGAACATGAGCAAGCTTTTTCTGATGGCTATCGTTTGCGCCGGCGCGTTGTTGGCGCAGGACATCACCGGAAGTATCGCCGGCACGGTCCGGGATGCCACTGGCGCGGGCGTTCCCGGTGCAAAAGTGACCGTAACAGCCACTGAACAAAACCAGGTGGTCCGCACCGTCACATCCGACGCTTCCGGGAATTACTCCGCCCCACTGCTGGCGGTCGGCAAGTATTCGGTGAGCGTGGAAGCTCCGGGCTTCAAGAAGAGCACGCAGACAGACATCAATTTGAACGTGAATGACCAGCTCACGCTCAACGTCAAACTGGAAGTAGGCGACGTTCAGCAGGAAGTCACCGTTCAGGCGGCGCCGATTGCCGTGGAGTTACAGTCAGCCGCGCAGAGCACCGTAATCAACGGAACGCAAATCCGCGAACTCGCCTTGGTCACCCGCAACTACGAGCAACTGGTGGCCTTGATGCCCGGCGTCAGTTCATCCGCGGTCGATCAATTGTATGTCGGCGTCTCGGCGCCGTCCGGAACGGCTGCTACTATTCCTTACGCCATCAACGGCGCGCGCACCGCCGCCAGTTCCTGGACGGTGGATGGGGCCGATAACGTCGACCGCGGGTCCAACCTCACGTTGCTCAACACACCGAGTGTGGACTCCATCGCCGAATTCAAAGTGCAGCGCAGCGGCTACTCGGCGGAGTTCGGCCGCGCCGGCGGCGGGATGGTCAGCGTGATCACCAAGTCCGGCACCAGCGAGTTCCATGGCGACATATTTGAGTTCGCCCGCAACAATGCATTCGCCGCGAACAACTTTTTGAATAATGCCAACCGGCTCAACCTGGGCAGCGACGGGAAGGCCCGCGTGCCGGCCCTGCATTACAACGATTTCGGCGGCACCCTCGGCGGCCCCGTTTGGATTCCGGGCATCTACGGCAAGAATCGAAACAAGAACCAGACCTTTTTCTTTTTCTCCACCGAGTTCCGGCGCGTGATCACATATTCCTCGCCCACCGCCACCGTGCCCACCGCCGCGGAGATCAACGGTGCTTTTCCACACCCCATTTGCGCTTCCTATACCGGCAGCGTCTGCAATCAGGTGACGCAGCAAATCGCCAAATTCGATCCAGTGGCCGCGCAGTACGTCAAGGACATCTTCTCCAAGGTAGCGCTGCCCACGGGAACCAACACCCTGCCTTCACTCTTCCGCAACACCTACAACTTCGAGCAAGAGCTGGTAAAAATCGATCATTCCTTCAATCAGAATCACCGCGTGTATTTGCGGTATCTGCGCGATGACATTCCCACAATCGAGCCGGGCGGATTGTTTACCGGCGCCGCCATTCCTGGCGTGGGCACAACCTCCACCGACGCTCCGGCGCACAACTGGTCCGTTCATGAGACGTCTACCTTTTCTCCCACTTTGCTGAACGAAATCGGTTTCAACTATTCCTACGGAGCCATTATCAGCGACCCGATTGGGTTGCTGGCTGCAACGGTTTCCACGGACATCAAGGTGCCGCTTCCCTTCGCCGTTGCGCTCAACCAGGTTCCCAACCTTTCCTTCACTGGCGGCAGCAGCCTGGCAACATTCGGTCAGTACCGCGATTACAACCGCAATTACAACGTCTTCGATAACCTGACCAAGATTATGGGACGCCACACCTTCAAGTTTGGTTTTTCCTACAACCACTATCAGAAGACCGAGAACGCAGGTGGTGGCAATGCGGGTGCGTTCGCTTTCACCGCGGCGACATCCTTGCTGCCGGCCGGCGGCGCGACGCTCTTCGAGCAGGCCTTCGCCAATTTCCTGGTAGGGAACGCCGCTGGCTTCAGCCAGACATCCATCGACGTCACGCCGGACATGCGCGCGCAGCAATGGGAAATCTTCGCCCAGGACGACTGGAGAGTGCAGCCCAACCTTACCGTTAATCTCGGCGTCCGCTACTCCATGTTCCGCCAGCCTTTTGACGCCAACAACCAGCTGACTACTTTTGATCCCGCGCTCTATAATCCGGCCCAAGCGGCCAAGTTGACCGCCGGCGGCCTGCTGGCGAATACCGACGGCCTTT
>JAYTVY010000023.1:0-2869 GCA_043743755.1 Bryobacterales bacterium
GCCGGCCATCCTCGCCGATGCCGCTGGCCCAACTCAGCTTCTTCACGAACGGCTTCGACAGCAGGAGTTTTCCACTTACGCGATCCAGGATGTAGAAGAAACCGTTTCGATTCGCGTGCAATAGCAGCTTGCGCGGTTGTCCCTGCCAGTTCGCATCGATCAACACGGGCGTCTGTACGGCGTCCCAATCCCAGACATCGTGCGGCGTGTACTGGAAGTACCACTTCAGCTTGCCGGTCTTGGCATCCAGCGCGATGTCGCAATCGGTGTATAAGTTATCGCCCAGCCGCTCATCGCCGTTGAAATCCGGACCGGCGTTCCCCGTCGGCCAGTAGACCGTGTCGAGTTCCGCATCGTAGGTGCCGGTCATCCAGGTGGTGCCGCCGGGGTGCGCGATGCTCTTGCCCTTCCAGGTTTCCGATCCCGGCTCGCCGGCCTTGGGGACCGTCCAGAATCGCCATACCTCTTTGCCCGAAGCCTGCTCGAAAGCCGACACGAATCCGCGCACGCCTTCATCCCCGCCCGCGATTCCGGACAGCACCAGATCACCGGCGATGAGCGGGGCGGCCGTGGCGTAGTAATTTTGATGCCAGTCCGCCATCACGATATCCCACATTAGTTCACCGCTCCCGCGATGCAGCGCGATCAAATGCGCATTGTCGGTCACCATGAACACGCGATCGCCAGCCACCGTGACGCCTCGATTTACACCGCCCGCCGCGGTCCCGCCGATTCCTTTGGTGCGGCGGCGCTGGTAATGCCAGATGGGCGCGCCCGAGCCCGCGTCTAGCGCCCAGCACTCATTCGCGCTGGTGACATACATCACGCCTTGCACTACTACCGGGGTGACTTGCAGGTTCGAAGCATCGGGAATGGGAAAAATCCAGCTGGCGGCGAGACGGCCCACGTTCGAGGCATTGATGCCGGACAGCTTGCTGAATCGATTTCCCCGCGGGTCGCCGTTGTAGCCGGTCCAGTCGGAAGCCGAAAGCACCGGGCGGTAGCGGTCGCCGGACTTGCGCAGCACATGTAGATGCTTGTCGTCGGTAAGCATCTGCATTTCACCGATGTTCTGATTGAGAATCAGGCCCTCGAGCGAATCGCCGCTAATGGTTTGCACCTTGCCTCGAACTTTGGGATCGCTCTCCGGCCGCTCCAAGGTACGCAGGAACCGGACCAGCTCGTGCATGGGCGCGTCGGCGAATGCGAAGGCGGGCATGCCAGCTCCGGTGCCGGAACGAATGAACTTCGCCAGTCCCGCGTCATCATAGCCCCAGATGCGCGATACGATGGATGGGCCATGCTCGCCGCCATTGGCATCGCCGCCGTGGCAGGCCACGCAGCGGCTTTCAAACTGGCGGCGGCCCACCGAAATGTTCTGCGCGAAGGCGGCGGATAGGGTGAACGTCAGACACGCGAACCCGGAAACAAGGCGGGAATAGGTCATCGAAGTGAGGCTAGCACGTCTGTCATAGAGGCCCGCCGCTGTGTCATTGGCAGCAAGAACGGCCGGCTATTGCAGGATCTCGCTGAGGACCCGGCCGATGGAGCCGCTGGGGGATTCGACGCCGAGAATTGTCGCCAGCGTGGTCGCGATGTCGTTTACGGCGATCTTCGCGTGGTAATTGCCGGGCTTGATGCGGGGCCCCATGAAGATGACGGGGACGTGCGTGTCGTAATTGAAGGGACTGCCATGCGACGTCCGGACGCCCGGCTCTCCGAACACATAGTAAGGCTCGCCCACCAGGAATAGGTTGGCCGAGCGCTGGGCGAAGAACCCGACGCGGACGCCGCGGCTCACGTCGTCATTCGGCAGCTGTCCGGAGAGCAACTGGGTGCGGGTGTAGACGCGAAGAACGTGCGGGACTGCCCGGAGCGCCTCGGCGCCAGTCCTTTCCACGTCGGCCTCCTCCAGCTTCTTCTCTCGGATCAAGTCCAGGTTCAGATAAATACCCCAGGAACCCGAGCCGGGCGCAAGCCAGCTGCCCGGGCCGTATTTCTTTGTTAAGGCATCCACCAACACCTGGGACAACTCTCTGGAGGATAGCCACCCGCCGGGCATTTTGCGCGCTTGATTCACTTCGGGGATGGGAGCGACGCCATGATCGGCGGTGAGAATCACCAGCGTGTTGCCCGGCCCCAGGCGGGCGTCCACGAAGTCGAGCAGCTTGCCGAGCGTACGGTCCGTGCGGATGGAGATGTCGCGCACTTCCGGCGAATCGGGGCCGGTGCGGTGACCGACATAATCATTGGCCGAAAAGCTGACCGCGAGCAAGTCGGGAGCGGAATGCAGTCCCAGACGCTCGTTAGAGATGGCGTGTTCGGCGAATTCCTCCAGGATTTCGTTGCCGAAGGGCGTGTTCTCGATGGTCTTGCACGGGTCCGCGCCGAAGATGCAAAACGGGGCGGCGCCCGGGGCTCCGGCGAAGGGTTTCCAGGCCACGCCCGCGAATTTCGCCGCTGGCCGGCTGGTGTTAAGATCCTTCACCCATGCCGGCAGGTCTTCGAAATACCAGGTGCTGCTGACCCACGTGTTGGCGGCATCGTCATACCAGTAGGCGGCGTCGGCCATGCGTCCGGCGGGCAGGATGGCGCTGCGATCCTTGATGGAGATGCCGATCACCTTCGACTGCTTGCCCGACATCTTCAATTCATCGCCCAGGGTGCTAACCAGCAGGCGACGCGGCGATGCCGCGCCTTTGCCGGGCGAGCCGCCGAGCAGCTTCACCGCTGGATCCGACACGCTGGAGACGCGCTTGCCCGATTCACGCTCGAACCAGTCATTGGCGACGATGCCGCTGAGCGACGGCGGGGCGCCGGTGAGAAATGTCGAGTGACCCACGGCGGTGACGGTGGGGACGTGGATGTA
>JAYTVY010000024.1:0-3500 GCA_043743755.1 Bryobacterales bacterium
GGCGAAAGTGGCCCTGGACCGCGTCTCGCTGCGCGATCCCAACAAACGCTACCACATCTTGACCACGGCCGAACTCCAGGCGCTGACCCCGCTGTTCGATTGGAGCGCGTTCTTGAAAGGCGTGGGGCTTACCGTGTCCTCGTTGAACGTGGTGACTCCGGATTTCTTCCAGGGACTGGAACAAACCCTGGAGAACACCAGCCTGGACGATCTGAAATCTTACCTCGACTGGCATCTGGCGCGGGGAACTTCCAGCACGCTTCCGAAGAAGTTCGTGGAAGAGGACTTCGATTTCTACAACCGCACGCTGACCGGGGCGAAGGAAATGCAGCCGCGCTGGAAGCGCTGCGTGACGGCCACAGACCGGGCGCTGGGCGAGGAGCTGGGCAAAAAATTCGTGGATCAGACGTTTGGACAAGCCGGCAAGGATCGCACGCTGCGCATGGTGGCTGAGATTGAAGCCGCGATGGCCAAGGATATCGATTCCATCGAATGGATGAGTCCGGAAACCAAGAAGCAGGCGCTGGCCAAGCTGCACTCCGTGGCCAACAAGATCGGGTATCCCGAGCACTGGCGCGATTACACCAGCATTAAGATTGTGCGGGGCGACGCGGAGGGGAATCAGGAGCGCGCGTCCGCGTTCGAGTTCCAGCGGCGCCTGAACAAGATCGGAAAGCCGGTGGACAAGCAGGAGTGGGGCATGACGCCGCCAACGGTGAATGCCTACTACAATCCGCCGGAGAACAACATCAATTTTCCGGCCGGCATCCTGCAGCCGCCGTTTTATTACAAGAGCGGCGACGAAGCGGTGAACTATGGCGCCATCGGGGCCGTGGTGGGACATGAGCTGACGCACGGATTCGACGATACGGGCCGGCAATACGACGGCGAGGGAAACGTGCGCGACTGGTGGACCGCGGAAGATGCGGCCGAGTTCAAGAAGCGCGCCGATTGCATCGTGAACGAGTACGGCAACTTCGTGGCGGTAGGCGACGTGAAACAGAACGGGCGGCTCACGCTGGGCGAAAACGCCGCGGACAACGGCGGCATCCGGCTGGCGTATATGGCGCTGATGGACAGCCTGGCGAAGCATACCGTATCGAATGCGAAAGTGGACGGGATGACACCGGAGCAGCGGTTCTTCGTGGGCTTCGCCCAGATCTGGTGCCAGAATCATACCGATGAGGCAGCGCGGCTGCAGGCGCAGACCAATCCGCACTCACTGGGACGCTATCGCACCAACGGCGTAGTGCAGAACGTGCCCGAGTTTCAGCAGGCATTTATGTGCAAAGCTGGCCAGCCCATGGTGAGCGCCACGCCTTGCCGCGTCTGGTAACGCGGCATAGCAGGCCGCCGGTGGTATGATTCTTCCGATGGCCGACCAAAAGTTTCGATCCTTCGTCCCCCAGAACGTGGAAATGCGCGAGTTCACGGTTCGCGCAGTGCTGCTGGGGCTGGTTCTCACAGTGGTGCTGGGCGCGGCGAACGCGTATCTGGGACTGCGCGCCGGCATCACCATCGCGGCCACGTACCCGGCCGCCGTGATCGGGATGGCGGTGCTGCGCGTGTGGAAGGGCAGCATCCTCGAAGAGAACATCGCGCGCACGGCCGGCTCCATCGGAGAATCTGTCGCGGCGGGCGCCATTTTCACCTTGCCCGCGTTTGTGATGGCGGGCGCGTGGCAGTCATTCGCTCCTCGGGATGCGTATTGGAAATCCACGGCGTTAATGGTGGTGGGCAGCATTCTGGGGGTCCTGTTCGTGTCGCTGGTGCGGCGCGTGATGGTGGAAGACCCAACGCTGCCGTTCCCCGAGTCGGTGGCGGCGTCCGAAATCCACAAAGCCGGGCGGCGCGGCGCCGACGCGGCCAAATACCTGTTCTACAACATGGGCGTGGGCGCGTTCATTTATCTGATGGGCCAGTTCAATTTATTTGCTCCGGATAAAGATTTCCCGGTGGGCCTGGGGACGCTGGACAAGAGCCTGGTGAAGCTGGGCGGCACAAGGACCGTGCCCGCGGGCGGCGTAAGCCTGCTCTCCGCACCCAGCATCAGTCCCGCGTACCTGGGCGTCGGCTACATCATCGGACCCGAGCTGGCGTCCTTGAGCTTTTCCGGCGGAGTGCTTGCCTGGGGCTTGATGGTGCCGCTGCTCATCTACTTCCTGGGCCCGGAATTGCGGGGATATCTGCCGGCAGGCGCGGCCACCGATGAAAACTGGTTCACGCTCGCGAATGCGGTGTGGCGCTTTATTGTGCGGCCCATCGCGGTAGGCGGAATGATCGTCGGCGCCGCCTACACTCTGTTCAAAATGCGCAAGAATCTTTTTGGCGGCCTGGTGCGCGCCGTCCGCGAGCTGAAGGTCTCGAAAGAAGAGCGGATGGCGGCGGACCGCACAGAGCGCTACATGAGCTCGAAGACCGTGTTCGGCCTGATAGCGCTGATGTTTCTGGCCATGGTGGCGCTGTACATCTATCTCTCGAACGGCGTTGTGAGCGGGGTAGTGGCCGCGGTGGTGATGCTGATCATCGCCTTCTTCTTCGCCACCGTTTCGGGATATCTGGTGGGGCTGATTGGGTCAACTAACAACCCCATCTCCGGATTGACGCTCTCGACGCTGATCATCGCCGCGCTATTGATGGTCGCGCTGGGCGTTTCGGGACCGGGAGGCGTGGCGGTGGTGCTGGGCGTGGCCGCGGTGGCCTGCGTATCGTCGGCGGTCGCGGGCGAATTGCTGCAGGATTTCAAAGTGGGATATATCCTGGGCGGCACGCCGCGAACCATTCAGATCGTGGAGCTGATCGCCGTGGTGTGCGCGTCGCTGGTGATGTATTTTCCGGTGTACATTTTGTATCAGGCGAATATCAACAAGGGCGGCATGGGATTTGGCGACAAGCAACTCTCCGCGCCGCAGGCCGGCTTGATGGCGCTGCTGGCGCAGGGCATCGTGGGCGGCGACATGCCGTGGCCGCTGGTGATGGTGGGCATGGCGTTCGGCGTCTTCAACATCATGGTGCGAGTGAAGAGTCCCATGCTGGTGGCAGTGGGAATGTATCTGCCGTTCAATACGACGTTCTCGATGTTTATTGGCGGTCTGCTGCGCTGGGCGATGGACCGCCTGAGAGTTCGCAGAGGGCTCAACGAAGCGCAGCAGGCGCGCGTGGAGAGCGTGGGGGTGCTGTCGGCATCCGGCTTGATCGCGGGCGAGGCGCTGATGGGCCTGGTGGTGGCGACGTTCAGTTACTTCGAATGGAAGATGCCCGCGTTCTTCGCGCATCCATCCTATCTGGCGGCGCTGATCCCGCTGGCGTTTCTGGCGTATATGCTGATTCGCGTGCCGCTTTCGAAGGCAGGAAGTCCGGATGAGCCCGCGCCGCCGGTGGTGATGATGTAGGATTTCCCGGCGCAACCGGGAACGCCGCACCGCCGTCTCAACGGACAGGGAAGAAGAACCGGTTGCCCGGCGGCTTCCGTTTCATGCGGCGGAAGCGGCCGGCGGCAG
>JAYTVY010000025.1:0-2541 GCA_043743755.1 Bryobacterales bacterium
TCCTGGTGGAAGGCTACATGGATGTCATCGGCGTGTGGGCCGGTGGCGTGCAAAACGTGGTGGCCAGTTGCGGCACCGCGCTCACTTCCCCCCAGGTTCGCTCGCTCAAGCGGCATGCCGAATCCATCGTGGTGAACTTTGACCCCGACGCAGCCGGCTCCAATGCCGCCGAACGCTCCCTGCAGATGCTGCTCGACGAATCCATGCATGTGCGCGTGCTCCAGCTGGAGGGCGATCTGGATCCGGACGAGTTCGTGAAGCAGTCCGGTGCGGACGCCTACCGGGCGCGACTCCAGAGCGCCCCGTCTTACTACATGTGGATGTTTCACCGCGCTCGCGCGCGCTTTGACAACGGAACCGCGGAAGGCCGCATCCAGGCGTTCAAGTACGTCACGCCGGCCATCCATCGCATTACCGACAAACTCGAGCGCCTGGCCATGGCCAATGAAGCCGCGTCTTATCTCGGGCTGGATCAGCGGCTGGTGCGCGAGCAGTTCAGCCACGCGGCGTCCTCGCGGCCGGCCCAGATTTCGCGCCCTCCCTCGATCCCCGCCGGCGAGCGCCTCCTGCTGCAATCCCTGCTCTCCAGCCAGTCCGCGCGGGATCGCATCCTCCCGGAGTTGCGCGCGCTCCCGGCCTTCGACGGATTCCTCACCCGCAACGTTTTGGATGCGATTTTCACTATTCATCAAGACCATGGCGCTTTCCGCTTCTCGGACCTTGAAGGCCGACTCGCCGAGCCCGATCGGGACCTATTGTCGTCCCTGATTTGTGCCGATGAAGTATGGGAGGAAGATTCCGCGCTGGAACAGGCTCTCTCCTGTCTCGAAAGCCTCAAGGCGCAGCACCCCCGGACGGAGATCGCCGATCTTCGTACCCGGATCAAAGCCGCGGAGCGCGAAGGGAAAATCGATGAAGCTCTGCGCCTGGCTCAGGAACTGGACCGGAGGTCGAGATGCTGATGCCTCCACGCGGTTCGCGCCAGCCAAAATGGAACCGCCCAGCGCTCAATTTCCAGCGCATGCTGGTTGTTGTACACTGTGGGGGACTGGGGAGAATGAGCGCTAGTGAACGGGGTTTCAGTGGGTACTGACGACAAATTCGGTCGCATCAAACAGCTCATGGAAGTTGGGAAGGAAAAAGGGTTCGTACTCTACGACGACGTCAATGAATTGCTGGCCGAAGACTTCCCGTCCGGACGCGAATTTGAGGATCTGCTCAGCGATCTGGACAGCGCGGGCGTCGAAATCCTGGAAGAGCCCAAGCTTGAATTCGACAAGAAGTCCGAGGATGGCGAAGAGTTTGTCGATCTTGAACTAGCCCAGGATATATCCGAAAAAACGAACGACCCAGTGCGGATGTATCTGCGCGAGATGGGCACCGTTCCGCTGCTCACCCGCGAAGGTGAAATTGAGCTGGCCAAGCGCAATGAGCGCGGCCAGTGGGCTGTTCGCAAGGCGCTCTCCCGATCCCCGCTGGTGATCCGAGAGATTATTCAGCTGGGCGAGGATCTGCGCCGCGGCACCGTCAATATCCGCGACATCCTGGTGCTCTCCGAATTTGTCATCACCGATGACGATTTCTCCCAGCAGCGCGATGAACTGCAGACCCAAATCGGGGAGATCGAGAAGTTCTACAAGAAATCCCAGCAGTTCCGCCAGAAGCTGCAGGCCGTCTCGCGCAGCATGAAGCCGAAGCAGCATCGCAGCCTGCGCTGGGGGCTCTCGCGGATCATGGTGCAGATCTCGCGCGTGATCCGGCAGATCTCGTTCGGCGCCAAAGTGCGGCACAGCCTGGCCGGCAGCCTCCGCAAATCGGTGGAAGAGCTGAAGCCGCTGGAGCGCGAGATCGCCCGCATCCAGCGCCGCATCGAAGAGCCCTCGCCTTCCGGCCACACTCCGACTCGCGATCTGCGCAAGGAACTGCGCCATTGCGGCCAGCGCATCCAGCAGCTGGAGGAAGAATCCGGCGCTTCCTCGACTGAGCTTCGCCGGACTCTTCAGATTGTCGAGCGCGGCGAGCTGGAAGCCGACATCGCCAAGAAGCAGCTCATCGAGGCCAACCTCCGGCTGGTGGTCTCCATCGCCAAGCGCTATACCAACCGCGGCCTCCAGTTCCTCGACCTCATTCAGGAAGGCAACATCGGCCTGATGAAAGCCGTGGATAAATTCGATTACCGCCGCGGCTACAAGTTCTCAACCTACGCAACCTGGTGGGTACGGCAAGCCATCACGCGCGCCATCGCGGATCAGGCCCGCACCATACGTATCCCGGTGCATATGATTGAGACCATCAACAAGCTGGTCCGCACGCAGCGCCAGCTGCAGCAGGAGCTGGGCCGCGAGCCTACCACCGAAGAGCTTTCGGTGAAGATGGAGCTTCCCGTCGGCAAGGTTCGCAAGGTGCTGCGGATCGCGCAGGAGCCCATCTCGCTGGAAACTCCGGTGGGCGAAGAGGAAGAATCCCACCTGGGCGATTTCATCGTTGACCGCCGCGTGGTGTCACCTTCGGAAGCCGTCATCAACCTCAACCTCCGCGAGC
>JAYTVY010000026.1:0-4863 GCA_043743755.1 Bryobacterales bacterium
GCCCCACGAACGGCGATCCAGCCGGATTTTATTCGGGATGGTATAGCCTGGACAATTATAACGGGGCCAGCGTATTCAACTGGGCGACAGGGGCGATTGGATTTCATCTGGATAGTCTTTCGGCGCACGATCCGTGGGGGGGCTCCAACTGGTCGGCCAATGCATTGTTGAATGGGATCACGGTGACCGCCGGGGCCGTGGGTGAGCCGTACCTGGAAGGCCTTCCGCGGCCCGCCGGCATTTACCGCAATCTACTGGAAGGCGCTAATGTGGGCGATGCTTTTTTGCGCAACACACGCTGGCTGAAATGGGTGATCGTAACATTGGCGATCCGCTGTACCGTCCATTTCCAGCGGGCGGCAAGGCTCCCTTCAATCCGCCGCAGCCGGTGAATTCGCTCGCGATTGCGAATCGCGAAATCGCAGGCGGAGCGTCCACCACCGGCACGGTGACGCTGGCGGCGGCTGCTCCGGCGGGAGGCACGAATGTCGCGCTGTCCACGAATTCGCCATCGATCATCGCGGTTCCCGCCGGCATCCTGGTTCTCGATGGAGCGCGGAGTGCGAATTTTCCAGTGACGACGCAAGCCGTGGCGAATTCGATCAGCACCACCATCACGGCGAATTTCGGAAGCGGCATCACGCTGAGCAACACTGTTTCGCTTTTCCCGGTGCTCTTCTCCATCGGGCTCAGCCAAAGCCGGGTAAGCGCGGGCCAGACAATTGGCGGCGCTATTTTCTTGTCGGCGAGCGCGCCGGCAGGCGGCATTGTGATCGTCCTGTCGAGCTCGGATACCTCGGTGGCTACGGTTCCGGCGACAGTGGTAGTGCCGGCAGGGTTGGGGCGGGCGGACTTTAGCATCAGTACGTCCATTGTGCAGACCAGCAAGACGGCAACAATTCAAGCGTCTTACGCGGGTGCAGCCATATCGGCGGACCTGAATGCGGCGCCCGCAATTGGGAACGTAGATTTCTCGCCCTCAAGCGTATCGCAAGGCCAGTCCACGCTTTTCGAGGTAGGGCTGGCAGTGCCCGCACCGCCGGGTGGCGTTACGGTGGCGCTGACAAATATGAATCCGGGCACCGCGACATTGGCGTCGTCGATCTTCATTCCGGCGGGCGCCACGTACGGAAATATGGGCGTCACCGCTGGAGCAAGCGCGGGCATGGCGACGGTGCAGGCGAGCTACGGCGGAGACACCCGGCAGGCCGTGCTGACAGTGAATTGATTCAGCGCCACAACAGCAGCATCGCAAACACGGCCACCCACAATACGGTCAAGAAATGCCAGAAGAGAGCGGCAACCTTGAAGGATCGGCCCGGATCGCGCAACAGGAGCCACCCCAGGAACGCCATAGCTCCGAGCAGATGTGCGCCGTGGGTACCGGTGAGTACATAGAATAACGAGCTGTGCGGATTGGCGCGCAGATAGACGCCCTGGCCGGCCAGCTGCAGCAGCGCCAGAACCTGAGAACCCAGGAAGGCCACTCCCAGCAGCAGCGTGGCAGCCAGCCAGTGCCGGCGAGAGCGGCGGCGCGCCCGTTCCAGCGTGATGCTGCTGGCGACAATCAGGGCCGTACTGAACCACAAGAATCCGGGCACATGAATCGGGATCCAGCCTTGCGGGATCCCCGAGCGCTCGAAGTAAGCGATTCCGATGGTGATAAAAAGCACCGTGACGGAAACCAGCATGAAGCGCATGCCGAGCAATCCCAGGCCGTCGGGGGCGTCGCGATCCTCGGGGCCATCCGGATCTCCGCCGCCGCCGTGATGGTCTGGATCGACATCACGCGGCCCGCGTGGGCCTCCGCTTCCGGTTCCCGGAGGCTCTTCCAGCAGCAGTTCGACGCTGTCCCCAAGCACAGGCGGCATCGCTTCTATTGTGATATATTTCCGAACTGACGTCGCTCGGTGCCACGTCCCGTTTTAAACGGAGAGCTCGGTAAGCGTAATCACGGGAAGAGCGAGTGTCAAGCTGACGCGAGATCGATGGGACTCTCTATCCAGTAATCGGGATCCCAGCGCGCTAAGTCCGCGCGTTGGCCATACCCCCAGAGGACGGCGCAGGTTTTGACGCCGGCGCGGCGGCCGGCTTCCATGTCGGCGGGGGCGTCGCCGACGAACAGGCAGTCTTTCGGCTCGACGCCGAAGACTTTCATGGACGCCAGGAGTACGTCGGGTTCGGGTTTGGCGGGGAATCCGTCGGTGCCCTGCACATGGTCGAAGTACGGGAGCAACCCGAACATCTCGAGGACGATGCGAGTGGTGGGCGTGCCCTTGGTGGTTGCGGTGGACTTGCGTCCGCCGAGGGCCGCGAGCATGTCGGCCACTCCGGCATACGGGCGCGTCATGGAGTGGTTGCGCAACGGATACACGCGGCGATAGTGGACGATCATATCGTCAATCTGTTGCGGCGTGTAACTGGGGAAGAGATCCTGAAACAGGTCTAAGAGGTGGAGGCCAATGTATCCGCGCAGGAACACGTCTTCCACGTCCTGGCGGCCTTCGGCGGACAGCACGTCCTGGATGGCTCCGCAGATGTCGCATGCGGAGTCAACCAGCGTGCCGTCGACGTCAAATAGATAGACGGGAAAGCGCGGGATCACGCCGGCTGGGGACGCTCGCCGCCAAGCAGGCCGGGCAGTTTGCCGCCGCCTTCGGGCCGGAGCACCTGCGGCGGACGATCGCCGCCATCGCCGGGATTTTGATTGCGGGTGCTCTGGTAAGCTCCCAGCGTTCCGCCGTCAATGAGCACGCGGACCTCGGCGCCGTCCAGGACTTCGCGCTCCAGCAGCGCTTCGGCGATGCGTCCCAGAGCGTCCGAGCGCTCTTCGATGATCTTGCGAGCCCTCTGATAGCCCTCTTCCACCAGCTTCTTCACTTGCTCGTCGATGCGAATTGCGGTGGTTTCACTGTAATCGCGATGCTGGTTGATTTCACGGCCGAGGAAGATTTGTTCTTCCTTCTTGCCGAAGCTCATCGGTCCCAGTTCGCTCATACCCCACTCGCAGACCATCTTGCGAGCCAGCTCGGTGGCGCGCTCAATGTCGTTACCGGCGCCGGTGGTGATGTGGTGCATGAAAATTTCTTCGGCGATGCGGCCAGCCATTAGAATCGCGAGTTGCGCTTCCAGGTAGCCCTTGTTGTAGCAGTGCTTGTCATCCAGCGGCAACTGCATGGTGACGCCTAGCGCCATGCCGCGCGGGATGATGGTCACTTTGTGCAGCGGATCGGCTTCGGGAGTGACCGCGGCAACCAGCGCGTGGCCGGCTTCATGATAGGCGGTATTGCGCTTTTCTTCTTCGCTGATGATCAGCGACTTGCGCTCAACACCCATCATCACCTTGTCCTTAGCCAGCTCGAAATCGAACATGGTGACCACTTTGCGATTCTGGCGGGCGGCCACCAGCGCGGCTTCATTCACCAGGTTGGCCAGATCGGCGCCCGCGAAGCCCGGTGTTCCACGAGCCAGGACGCTGAGATCCACGTCATCGCCCAGAGGTGTTTTCTTGGCGTGAACGCGCAGAATCTGCTCGCGGCCTTTGACGTCGGGACGTCCCACCACCACCCGGCGATCAAAACGGCCGGGGCGAAGAAGGGCAGGATCGAGAACGTCGGGCCGGTTGGTGGCGGCCACCAGGATGACGCCTTCATTCGATTCGAATCCGTCCATTTCGACCAGCAACTGGTTCAAGGTCTGCTCGCGTTCGTCATGTCCACCGCCGAGGCCCGCGCCACGATGGCGGCCCACGGCGTCGATTTCGTCAATGAACACGATGCACGGCGCATTTTTCTTGCCCTGTTCGAAGAGGTCGCGCACGCGGCTGGCGCCAACGCCGACGAACATCTCGACAAAGTCGGAACCGGAAATGGAGAAAAACGGAACGTTGGCTTCGCCCGCGATGGCGCGCGCCAACAGCGTCTTGCCGGTTCCCGGAGGTCCGATCAGCAGTACGCCCTTGGGGATGCGTCCGCCGAGTTTCTGGAATTTCTGGGGCTCGCGCAGGAACTCGATGATCTCCTGCAGCTCTTCCTTGGCCTCTTCAACGCCGGCGACGTCCTTAAACGTAACCTTCTTCTGCTGCGAGGAATGCAGGCGCGCGCGGCTCTTGCCGAAGCTCAGCGCTTTGTTCCCGCCGCTCTGCATCTGGCGCATCATGAAAATCCAGAAGGCCAGCAAGAGTACGAACGGGATCGCGTTGATCAAGATGGATACCCATCCGCTGGAAGCTTCCTTGCCGAACTTTACATCCACCTTTTTCTGGCGGAGCAGATCGATGAGCGGCTGATAATTCTGGGGAACCTGCGTGCGAAAATCGCCTTGGTCGTTGTTGTAGGTCCCGTGCGCGTCGCCGGCGGTGATGACTATGTTCTTTACGCGGTCCTGCTCCACATAGTTCATCAACTGCGTGAACGACGGCTGATCGTCGGGCCGGGACTTGGTGTTTTTGACCACCGTCCACAGCAGAACCACCACCATCACGATTACTACCCAAAAGACCGCGGTTTTAATATTGGAATTCATGCTTCACCCTGACGGGTCCTCGCGCTACGGACTGGAATCGACACCCTGGGATCTCTCCTTATTGTAAGACGTATTGTAGAACGGGTTTGATTCAACCTTTAGTCTCTCGAATCCGCAAGATAGCATGGCTGTTTGGCGTGGCGGCGAACTCTTTCGCGGCGCCAAACCGGCGCGTCCAGGCGATTTTTCCACCCCAAGTCACGATTGGCCAGCTCCGCCGCTCCCACAAAGGAATCCGGAACTCCTGGAAAAGCAGCTTAACCCGTTCTTCTTCCGAGCCGGCGCGGCATTGGCCGCCACGCTGCCCTCGCTGTAGTTGATCGCATTGGCCGCCGGCGT